>JAKSCP010000349.1 GCA_022360535.1 Pseudomonadales bacterium
CTCTTCAAGGAAGGGGCGCAGATCTTTCTCGACTGGAGTCGGAAACACAAACGCTTTGCGGTCACCCTTGCGCGAGTAGCGATCGGGGCGGTTGAAAACCTGGCGGGGCATTTCCGGTTCCGTGCCAATCATATGAGCGTCACTGAAATCGAATAGCACCAAATTACAACGGTTGCCTCGATAATAATGATCGATGCACTTCACCAGATCCATCGGTCGCACTTCACCATAAAACGTAATTACAGTGAGGCCTAATGAGGGATCAAAAAACGACTCAATCCGTGGCATGGTTTCCTTCGCAAAAAATCTGCAGGCCCAATTAGAATGCTTTACAGGCTAGCTGTCACGCTGTGGAATTCCACAGGTATCTACTATACGGGATTCAGATTTTTCAGGCTCCTAAAATAAAAAGTACGCGTTCTACACTAATAGAGCGCGTACTTTTTTCGAAGCCGGCAGCATGGAAAACTGCCAATCCCATCACATTGTGACGGGATTTATTTGCCAGAAGCGATTTGGAATTGGACAGATCGTGCCTAGCTATCTGCCTCCAGGGCATTCACGAACTCAATCCAGTTCGCCAGGTCAGCACTGCCCGCCGAGAGTCGCGTGCCACCACCGTGACCGATACCCTGGGGCTTGTTGATCAACAAAGTAGAACCGGCAGTTCGCACGAAATCCAGCAGATCGTTGTAGTTGAGGGTTTGGAAGTCTGGCGTTGTACTGCGGGCGTACACCAGGCGAGTGTTACTGGCAAGGCCACCGGACACATGACACTGAATGCAATTGCTCTGAATAATTGGCGAAGAAATGTTTTGAGTAAAAAGGGTCAGACTTTGTGCCTGAGTTTCTTCTTGCACATTCACGGTGACATTTAATGGTGCACCGCTGTAATACAATTCACCCGGCACAGCCTCTGTGTCATAAGCAAAGAACACACTGAAGGTCACTCCTGACACGCCGGCTGGACCCAGCGCCACATCATCAACGATGGTGAGGGGTTCGGTAGCCGCCAGGGTTTTACCCACGGTGGTAGCTTGTAAAGTTGCGATGTCCATATCCCAGGGAATGTATTCGCCGCCGGAATTTCGAATCAGCAGGTCTTCACCCAATTGCACAACCAAATACAAATTGCCCACGGTGCCAACGTGGGCGGTTTCGACCTGGATTTCGCCAGTGATGTCCACCGGCTGGTCGAAGGCGAAGGTATCGGAAAAACTTAAGCCGTTGTCCGCTGAGGCACCTGCAAAAAATCGTGCCGTAGTGCTGCCACCACTAGCTGCCGACGGTGAGCCCAACTCAGGCAATTGTGCAGCAGCCATCGAGCTTAGCAACAGCCCGAGAGCCGCGATTAGTCCTTTATTGCTTCTAGTTATCATGAGTCTCTTCTCCAAAATTCAGTTCCCTAAACCTGATCGAAGCACCGCAAAATCAGATTTCCTTCCTTATCCTCTATATACGCATGAATCGCTACTGAGTTGACAGGAAGCCATTAAACAATGGACTGTGAAGCCAATAAGGCGAACTGGATCACATTCTCCTGGGGCCCCCGCCTTGTCAACCTAACCAAGGCCCTGGGTAAACTACTTTGTAGCCTCTAGTCTGGATCACCCGAGTCCTGGAGCTTACGCACCTGTTCCTGCCATTGTGCTAGAAGACGACCGGGATCGGTGTCAGATACTTCCCCAAAAAGTTTATCCAGTCGAGCAACAAAATCCGGGGTAAATTCATGGCGCGTCAACTCCCAATACACTCTAAAGCCAGGAAAACTGAGTATCTGGTTCTTGAAAGAGCGCTCGTAACCCAAATAGACCTCAGGATCCAAAGTTCCGTGGGAGTATTGATAGAACTGATTCTCGAAAGCCACAAACAAGCAGCGATTAATCAGGTAAAACTGCAGGAACTGTTGCGGCTTCAGATCAGCTTTACCACTTGACCCAAGCAAATAGGCTTCGTTGAACTGGGGACTGGCAACATGGGTCAACATAGAGGTCCAGATATCCGTGTTGGTAGCCAGAGTAGCGCTACGCACGCTGGCTGTGTTCTGACGAATCTGAATGGCCAGATAGATCAGCGACGCCACCACCGCGATGCCGCCGAGCAGTTCCCCAATATTTGCAAGATCTTCTAAAGTCATGATTTTCTGAAGGGCTCCACAATCATAAATGTCGCATTGGTTTTTGCCACCAGCTTGTCATCAGAGTGGATGTCTACCTCCACCCGGTACAATTGTTTTCCCGCGTGAATCACCCGTGCTATAGCATGCAGTGTCTCACCTTTGGGCGGCCTAACAAACGCTATATTCAGATCGGTGGTTGCGGTCAACTTACCTTCCGGGCGAATGGATCGCACCGCTACCCCTGCCGCACTGTCGGCCAGGGAAGTGAGGACACCGCCATGTACACGGCCACCGGTGTTTAAGTGGTGCTCCCTGATGTTCACCCGGCATTCTGCCTGCCCTTCGCCGTAGTTGAGCATTTCGATTCCGAGGAAATCGTTGTAGGGGCTGGAAGGGAGTTCTTCCATAGTGCTGCGCTATCCTTGTTGTTTTTGTTGATCCCGATCGGCCAGAGCAATATAACCCAGTAAGCCTGGACCCGCCATGGCCCTGGTCGAGACAGCTACTACGAAGTCGCCTTGTTGGCTTGCCGCTGCCGATCTTTGAAACTCAGTTTCGCCCTGCGCCGCTGGTCGCGAGTCTGCTGCATACTAAACCCGATGTGCTCTTCTCCGCGCTCACGAGCCAGCTCCATCTGCCGCTCACGTTCGGCGTATCGCTTCACCTGCTGGGGGCTGTGCTGGTCATAGCAGTAATGACAGCTCACGCCTTTTTGATAATGATCGGACTGCTTGTCTTCTTCAGTGATAGGCATGCGACAGGCATGACATTGGTCATAAGCCCCCTGCTCCAGTTGGTGGTTTACTGTAACCCGATTGTCAAACACGAAACATTCACCCTGCCATTTGGTTTCTGCTTCCGGCACCTCCTCCAGGTATTTGAGAATACCTCCCTTGAGATGATAAACCTCGTCAAAACCCTGCTGCTTCAAGTACGCAGTGGATTTTTCGCAGCGGATACCACCTGTACAGAACATGGCAACTTTTTTGTTTTTCGACGGATCAAGATTCTGTTTCACATAGTCAGGAAATTCACGGAACGAATCAGTCTCGGGATTTAGAGCGCCTTCAAAGGTGCCGATCTGTACTTCATATTTATTGCGCGTGTCTAACAACAACACGTCGGGATCGCTAATCAACTCATTCCAGTCTTTGGCATCGACATAAGTACCGACGATCTGATTGGGATCAATATCTTCCACCCCCATGGTGACGATCTCTTTCTTAAGTTTCACCTTGGTCCGATAGAATGGGTTTTCTTCTACATAAGACTCTTTGGTCTCGATATCAACGAAGCGTTCATCTTCACCAAGCCAGGCAACCACAGCATCAATACCTTCACGGGTACCAGCGATGGTGCCGTTTATCCCCTCAGCGGCAAGCAACAAAGTGCCACGAACACCGCGCTGCAACATCAGCTCTAACAGAGGCGCACGAAATGTTTCAAAGTCAGGAAATCGCGCAAAGCGATACAGCGCGGAGACCACCACGCCAGGAGATGAGTCGTTCATTTTGTTTCCTCGTCGCTAGCCGGAACGTAAAACCGGTGCAAAGTCTGAGAGCCATTCTAACAAAGCGCGGCCGGAATCTTAAGGCGTACTATCGAACACCCCTTTCCCAAATCCTTTCATGACCTCCCGACTTCAATTTGCTCGCCACTGCCATTCTCCTTTTGCCGGTGTCGATTTCTCCATGCACGCCGAATTCACGGTTTCATAGAAATATGGCTCGCTTGCGCATTCCAATTTGCACGGTTTCTCGGCCTGTGCAACCCGATTTATTGACGATTCAATGACTTACAGAACCATCAGTCGAAATATGGGGAAACCCCATATCAAAATACTGAGAAACCTCCTATCAGGAATATGGGGACCCCCCTCGTATATCGGATATACCGAACCATCTGGTCCCCCAGTAACTGTTCCCTTTCAAGTAGTTGAGGCATACACTTGAGACTCGTCCCACGAGGAAAGGGGGCGTTCACTTTATACAAATGTTAAAAGTTATTGGCGCCTCGTGCTAAACGAAAGAGAACAGTGAACTTAGCAAAATATTTTTCACAGAAATTATGCAAAATCGAGGAAACCTGCTTGGTTTGCGCAAGGCTTTTTTTCTGCTACCGTGAAGGCGGTTTTGCCGGTGAAGCTAGCTTCCATACGGACAAAACCGCCTTCACGGTAGTAGAGTCTTCCGCCGATTTTCGGGCTCTGTTTTTCGAGACGCCCTGGCGCAAAGAGATAGCCAAGCGCTTTTCCAGTTGGTTGCCTTCGGGTCGGCACCAATCCCATTTAACAAACACATCAGTAAGGACAAGCTGCTACGCAGCTTGCCTACTATGAATGATCGTTATGTCTCTAGGTTGAATATCAGTTATCGGATGGATTATTGAACAAATTATTCACACTCAGCATTTCGTTTTTCTTACTTGGGTCTTGCACCGAAGCAGGCGGCTCATTCACTAATGAAATTTCTTTCCTAGTTCAGCCTCAATGTGAGACAAAGGTCA
>JAKSCP010000424.1 GCA_022360535.1 Pseudomonadales bacterium
ATGATCATGAGCACGAAGAGGATGAGCATGAAGATCACGATGACCATGATCATGAGGGTGAAGGCGCAGATTCACATGCCGATTTCCGCGCACAATATCTTTATGATTGCCCATCAACTCCTGCGCAGGAATTTCGATTGGCAGCATTCGATAACTATCCCGGTATTGAAGAAATCACCGTACAATGGGTAGTTGGTCGGCAACAAGGCTTCGCTGAACTCACCGCAAGCAATCCTATTCTTAACCTCGAGTAAAGTACTCATGCAAAACCAGAAATCACTTTCAGACACCGTCGTGTTCGGCAACAAGCACAACCATGCGCTTTGTATCGAAGAAGCATTGAATCAAGCCAAACGTGTCTGCGAGAAAGGTGGTGAACGCTTTACTGATCTGCGCAGACAAGTATTTGAACTGGTCTGGGCAGAACACAAACCGGTTAAAGCCTATGATCTTCTGTCAGAGCTTGCCTCAAAGCGCAGCGGCGTAGCACCGGCCACGGTCTATAGAACCCTGGATTTTCTGCAAGCCCAAGGTCTGGTGCACAAACTCGAGTCACTGAATGCCTACATGGGTTGCTCTCATCCGGAACAGGAGCATCAAGGGCAATTTCTGATTTGTGAAAGTTGTGAAGAAGTTCGAGAGTTGGAATTTGCAGCGTTCAACAAGTCTATTGATGAAGTTGAAAAGGAACAGCACTTCCAGATCAAGCATATGACTGTGGAGCTTTTTGGCGTTTGCGGAAAGTGTCAAAATCTAGAAGCAGAGCAAGTCTGATCCAGACTCTCTAGCAGTCAACTAGTACTGGTAAATCTCTACACCTTCCGCGTTCATGCTATAGGCTGAATTAGCCAAGTCATTGCGGACTACCTGGCTGGTCAGCTCACCCATTACAACAAACGCTTCGTAATAGTTCTCCAAAGAAACGCCTTCTTCATAGGTCACATGGATTATTTGATTCGGTGGCGGAGGTGGAAGATGAATACAGGCACCAAAGAACGGCACCAGGAAAAACTCTGTCACCATGCGTTCATCATTGAACGCGGTAGGTACGATAAACCCAGGTATCAGTATTCGCTTATTCAGCACTTCAGGATTCACATCGAAGGACTGCAAAGCCTTCATGTAAGCGTCTTCTTCCGGGCTACCCCCAGATAGCTGATCTTCCCAGCCGTAAAAGTCATGGGACATAGGCGGGGCATTGAGAATGGCATTCAGGTCTGCCTCACTCATCAGATCTTCCCACTGCACAGCCTCGACATCGTCCAGATCACCGTAGGGATTGTCGTCCTGACTGTGTGCAGCCGTAGAAAACAGACCGATGAACAAAATGAGAGAAAAGTAGAATCGAAAAAGCTTAGTGACCATGGATCGCTGACACCTGACTTGTGAGTAGAGCGGCAGTATACCGCAGATCGCCATATTGGAATATGGCAGCACTCTAACACAGCGGGGCTATCTCGCGCGGGCCAGAACGTCCCGAAACACCCTCGATTTACCCCAATTTGCTCGAAATGCGGTCCTGTTTTCCGGCCCAAAACGCGAGAACCAGGCCCGGAAACTCTGGTACTACCCAGATTCCACGGGCCCCGCCGTCACTTTTTGTGACTTCAGTTGGGTGGATCAAAATGCTAGATTGCCCAAGCATAATTAGAACCACTATCGCCCTAAAGGAATGACCTCATGAGACTGCTCCTTTCCAAATTGGGAATCTGTGCATTTGCTGCTGCACTCTCCCTCGCAGCAATTGCCCAGGACTCTGGCATCATTGGCCCCAGCCCTTACGAATATACAACTGAAACCTGGATGCAACCCTTCGCCGAAGAAGGCATGACCTGGGGTGGCACTTCCGGGGTTTACGTGCAAAACAAAGATCGCATTTTCTTTCTGCAACGCGGTGAAACTCGTCTTCCGAGTCCAGTTCCTGAGAGCTACACACGCTTTCCCGGTTCCATCGGATGGAATGTACTGAGAGGTCGTGGCCGTGTCTGGCAGAACTGCATCTATGTGGTGAATAGTGAAGGTGAAGTCCTGGAAGTGTGGGATCAGTGGGATCATTTATTCAAAGGCACTTTCGGACCTGGACCCCATCGTTTGCGCATGAGCCCTTACGATCCTGAGAATAGATTGTGGCTAGTGGATGAGACCAACCACATCATCTATGTGTTCTCCAATGATGGCGAGCGACTGATGATGACCTTGGGTGAAAAAGGAATTGAAGGAAAGGATGAGACCCATTACCGACTGCCTCAGGACGTGGCCTTTTTACCCAATGGCATGTTCCTGGTAGGCGACGGTCTTGGCGGAAACAATCGCATCGTGGTTCGCAACGCTGACGGCACTTACCGTTCTGAATTCGGCGAAGGTGGCGATGCTATCCATCAATTCGCCTCAGTGCATTCTCTGGCGATGGGCCCGGACCAGAAATTGTATGCCCTCGATCGAGACAAACGTGACGTAAAAGTATTTCGCCAGACTGCTGCGCTCGATTCCGCAGACTATCCGAACTACCAATATGAAACGACCTGGACTGGACTCGACTTGCCACTGGACATCACAGTCAGCGATGACGCTGCCTGGGTCACCGACATTCGCCCCCCCAAGATTGTGAAATTCAATCTCGATGGCCAACCTGAGTACACCTGGCGATTACCAGTAGAGGGTCCACATATGTGGATTGAAATGCACTCGTTGGCGGCAGATGAGGAAGGTAATTTGTACGGCACCGACAATCAGGCTGGGCGACCGCAAAAGATGGTGCCCCACTTCGACGCCAATCCAGAGCACCTGGTACGCCGCCCTTACTACGAGCGATAGTCTTTTTACCAATCGGGGAAGCAATGATGCTTCCCCTTACAATCACAAGAGCAGTTTAAATTCGAAATGCGCTTCTTTGTTTTTTTCGCTTTGCTCTATGCCTCGTCAGTACAAGCTGAACCTATCAGCATCATGACATTCAATGTCGAGAATCTATTCGACAATATCCACGACGCGGGCAAAGATGATGAAACTTACCTGCCTTTGAGCCAGAAAAGTTCCGAAGCTCATAAAGCAAAATGCAATGAAATCGATGTGGAATACTGGCGCGACCAATGCCTGTATTGGGATTGGAGCGATTCAGTGGTTACGCAGAAGCTTTCAGTTATTGGTCTCGCCATCAAGCAAGTTAATAACGGGCTGGGGCCTGACATCATCGCCTTTCAGGAAGTCGAGAATGAGAACATTCTGAAACGGCTACGGGACGAGCAACTAGAAGGCTTAGGCTATCAATCGATCGTACTATTGGAAGGAAATGACAGTCGGGGTATTGATGTTGCGTTTCTTGCTAAATACCCGGTAGCGGATGCCCAGCTACACGAAATCGAATTTTCCGAATCCATGCGGGCTCGCGTCGGCGATACCCGACCAATCTTGCAGGCAAGCTTTGAACTCCCCAATGGAGAACAGCTAACAGGATTCGCTGTTCATTTTCCTGCCCCCTTTCATCCCACCGTGATGCGCGAGAGTGCCTACACTACCCTGAATGGCCTGTTGGACGCACTGCCCTCCGATCGAATTGCCTTTGCTGCTGGCGACTTCAACACCACCAGCGAAGAAGACCGAGAGCAAACCATGTTGGAGCGATGGGTGAGACCGGACTGGCAGGTGGCCCATGATTTATGTTCGGGTTGCCTGGGCTCCAGCTATTACGCACCGACAGATGAATGGTCTTTTCTGGACATGTTGCTATGGCGTGAGGCGGGCGGCTGGAGAATGATCGACAGTTACCTTGCCAACAAAACCGCCGAACAAGTGACGAGACAAGGCACGCCGAAGAGATTCCGTCTACCAGAAGCCAGCAGCCTTTCTGATCATTGGCCGTTGGTGATGGTAATCGAAAAAACACCCTGAAAGTTTTGCACAACAACAGTCACTACCTTGAGCTTATGAATTACCGTACGCTGTTCTTTGTTCTGATCGCGGCTCTCATTACGGCGCCCTCCTTCTCTCAACAACCAACTCGCGTTGAAGCAGATTGGAGTTCGATCTTTGAGGAGTTCGAATCTGTCGGAACCATGGTAGTGCTTGATCAACGGCCACAGCAGCCTGTGTTGCAGATTTACAATCAGGCACGAGCAGCTACCAGACTGTCCCCGGCTTCAACTTACAAGATTCCGCACACCTTGTTCGCACTGGACTCGGGCGCTATCGAGGACGAGTTTCAAGTTTTTGAGTGGGACGGCGTGGAGCGCTCTTACCCACCCCACAATCAGGATCAAAACCTGCGGTCAGC
>JAKSCP010000492.1 GCA_022360535.1 Pseudomonadales bacterium
AAGCCTGGGCTCAACTGGATACACAGACAGCGTTGAATGAATTGGCAGCGCTGCGGACACTCTACGGAGATGATTCACAACTTCTCAGTCTGCAGGACTCATTACAATAACTACAGCTGGAAAAATTTATTACCCAGCTGTAGCTATAACCTGTGTTACCAATCTCTAGTCTGATTAAGTCAGATTTTCGTTGGCGAAATCCCAATTGACCAGGTTATCGATAAAGCTGGCCAGGAAATCAGGGCGTCGGTTCTGGAAGTCCAGGTAGTAGGCGTGTTCCCAAACATCACAAACCAGCACGGGCTTAAGGCCCTCGGTTAGCGGCGTTTCTGCATTCGCAGTCTTCACAATCTTGAGCGTGTCGCCGTCGGCAACCAGCCATACCCAACCGCTGCCAAATTGACCCACGCCGGCATTCACAAATTCAGTTTTGAAATTTTCAAAGCTGCCAAAGCTGGCATCAATAGCGGCAGCAATAGGGCCGCTTGGAGCGCCGCCGCCACTAGCGCTGATGCTGTTCCAAAAGAAGCTGTGGTTGTAGCACTGACCTACGTTGTTGAACAGAGGGCCGCCTACTTTTGCGGATTCAACGACGAGTTCCTCGAGACTTTCTGCATCCAGATTGGCATCGGCCAACAATTCATTGCCTTTGACGACGTAAGCGTTATGGTGTTTGCCGTGGTGGAAACCCAGGGTGTCGGCCGACATATGAGGTTCTAATGCGTCTGGAGCAAAAGGGAGATCAGGTAGTTCTAACTTCATAATATCCTCTTCTTGAATACGAAAACGGGAATATGCAGCACGACTCCCTCTATCTCCCTACAGAGTGTAAGGAGTTAATCAATATCGCTTGGGAAGTGGTGTACTACGAAGGCTGTATTATAACAGAGTAGTGCTGGGGCGTTGCAGGAATCCCTCATTGATTACCAAACCATGAGGGATTTGCAACAATCAGCAGTTAGAGAAACTGAATGATAAGCAACAGCGCAGCTGCCAGTGCAACACCGCAGTGAATGACGCCCACCACTGATGCCATGGGCCCCATTTTGCCCTTAATGGCATTAAGTTCCAGAGCCAGCACTATCAGCACACACAGCCCCATGGCCAAAGTGCTAACACCACCTTCGGAAGACATTGGTACTCTGCCGTAACCCCCCAAGTGCGCAGAAGCGCCCATAAAGAACAGCATGGGGAGCGAGAACAGAGTGTTGGTACGTGAGGCGAGCCCTGCGGCAGCTAATGCTCCTGCAGCCTCTGGCATGGCCTCCCCGCCGCCAAGCACCTGCTCATTGGAGGCGATCACTGTCTTCTGGTTTGGCCAGATAATTAGCCAAACATTCAGAAACATCAAAGTCCCCAGGAGCATACCGATGGTTATATAAAAGTTGACTGCTGCACCAAGAAATCCCGCAAGCACCAGGCCAGAGAGAAAAGTGAACAGCGCGCCATAGCGGAACCACCACAGTGCGCGGGGGACTAACTTACTGATGGCTGATGATTTCGCAGGGGCATCCGCTTCTTTGAAGTACTCCGTTTGGACGAAGTTGAAGTAATACAGGAGACCTATCCAGGCTACTCCAGCGAAGAAGTGAATCCAGCGGAATAAATGGGTAATAAAATTTTCGAGTTCCATGGCGATACCCTCTTAGGTATTAGTAATTATTGTTAAACCCAGCACTATTTCAGAGTGATGGGTCAGGTATGCTGACTGCATGGTATCACCGAGCAAACTCAGGTGCCACGGCGTGGGGATAGCGTAAAAACGGCAATTTTAGGATAATGGCGGCTATGAGCGATTCCGACGAATTAACAGATATTCCACCAATGGTTCCGGACAGGGACGATGTGGATACGCACCTGAGCAACAAACGGGCTCAGGGGCAGGAGATCGTGCGTCCCAGCTATTACACGCAAGCAGTGAAGGTCAGCACCTGGCCAATGCGGATTATGGTAGGGCTGTTGTTTATCGCAGCCGGTGCTGGGGGCTACGGCGCCTACTACTTCTACGAGCTGTATCAGGACAATCTCCGGCAAACCAATCTTCGCATTAGCGATCTGGAACTGCGACTCGCCTTGGTCGATGAAAGTGCAGCCGAATCGGACAATACGTTGATGGAGAATATTGAGAAGACGATCGAGCAATATGATCTGCTGTGGGCAAACTGGCGCGCTAACAATCGCACCTTCGAAGAAATTCAGGGTGAAATCGCCAGACTAAAACTGGCCAACGAAGGTCAGGACGAAATCGCGACCAATACATCGCAGTCATTGGCGACTACCAATCAAACAGTGCAATCTGCTCAAACTCAACTGAATGCGCTTGATCAGGATCTGACGCAATTGAGCCAGTCAGTAACGGCTATCAACGGTCAGGTGGAAGAGTTGGGGAGTATGCGCAACGACCTTGAATCAATACGGCAGGCATTAACCAGTGGTGACAGTACAGTGTTAGGTTTGGTCGGCCGTCTCGAATACATCGAAGAGTCGATGGAATCGGTTAACGCCCATCGCTTGCAAATCAATGAAACGCTTTTTCGTTTGCAGGAAAACATTGAAGCGCTTCAAAGTTCATTGGTTAACGCAGGTGTTGGTTCTTAAGAACCAGTAAAGTTTGCCTCGCGTTTCTCAATAAACGCAGTTACTCCTTCCTTGAAATCATTGCGTGATGCGCAGTCTGCAAAATATTCTGCTTCTGCTTGCAGTTGTGATTCAAACTCACTTTCAAGTGAACGGTAAAACAACGCCTTGGTGTTGCCATAGACATGGGTTGGCCCATCGGCGAGGCGCGTTGCCAGTTTGGTTGTTTCCGATTCCAGCTCATCGGTTGGCACGACAAAGTTAATCATGCCGATGGCCTTGGCTTCTTCTGCTCCGAAACGATCGCCTAGTAAGGCAATCTCCATGGCTTTCTTGATACCTACAGCTCTGGGTAGATGAAAAGAGGAGGAGCCATCAGGACTGGTGCCGATACGGCAATAAGCCAGGGTGAAGAAGGCATCTTCTGAAGCGATAACCAGGTCACACGCAAGAGCCATACTGACTCCCGCGCCAGCCGCAGCACCCCGGCAACTGGCAATGATCGGTTTTGGCATACGCCGCATAGCAAACATAATTGTATGCAAGTCATGGATGCGAAGAATGAATTCCTTACGAATTTCTTCAGGTGTTTGCTTGATGGATTCGCCCATGCCTTTCACGTCACCGCCAGCCATGAAGTGTTCACCCGCACCTTTTAAAACGACACAGCGAATAGACTGATCTCTCTCGATATCATGCAATGTGGAGCTGAGTTGTGCCCGCATGTCCATGCTGAGCGCGTTACGTGCTTCAGGTCGGTTCATGATTAAGGTGGCGATGCCGCCTTCTTGTATTACTTCCAGATCAGCCATGGTGTCTTCCTTCGTTATAGCTAAAGCGTTCGGCAGGCAAGTATAGCCTAAGTGGGGGTGTGGGAGTTGTGGGGGATAAAGTCTTCTATGGGGATTATCAGAGGTCAGAGGTTTTTCTTTGAGGCTTGGGCTTGATTTGCAGAGGAGGACCTTCGAGGGAGTCTAGCAACAGATCTTCTGTGGCTCTTGAGTATGGCCAGCACGCTGGTTAGGTGCGCGTAAGCCGAGGGAGTTCCTTGGAAATACAGGCAGTTCGGGTATAATACGCGCCCTTCAAGGGGTATCCAGAACCCCGATCTGACATTGCGGACGTGGCGGAATTGGTAGACGCGCTAGATTTAGGTTCTAGTATCGCAAGGTGTGAGAGTTCAAGTCTCTCCGTCCGCACCAACT
>JAKSCP010000427.1 GCA_022360535.1 Pseudomonadales bacterium
CGATACCATTGCTCCATCTTGTTCTGAGCAAAGGCGGCTATCTTCTTCTCATTGTCACGATAACGCGCGGTAATACGAATGACTGGCAGGCCATAGGCATCCTTTACCGCAGGATCGAGGTCGAGATAGTTGTCTTCATAGGGCAGTGTGGTTTTCTGGATGTAGGACATATTGCTGCGATCAGCGTTTTGCCGAATGAAGGCTTTCCATTCTGAACCCCAACTAGCGGCTTCACCGAAGGTGCTCATCTTGGCCGCACTGATCGGCTTACGATCAGTGTGCACCCAAAGATTGGCGCCACCAATAAAGTCCAAATCGGAATGATCGAAATTGTCATCAGCCCATTCATCAATGGCCACACCCTGGGCCGGCAGGCCGTACCAGTTATGTAAGTCTCTGGGGAATAACGCTGTGACCGGGGAGCCTTGATGATGGCTTAGATAATGTCTGCCAACCTGTCCGCTGTTATTGGCAAGTCCATTGGGGTAGGCATCAGACCTAGAGAGCAGCAACAGCCGCACATTTTCGTAGGCATAGCTGGCAAGTAATACGATGTCAGCAGGCTGCACAAAAGTTTCTGCCCCTTTGGTATAAGCAACGCCAGTAGCCCGCCCACTGTCATCCACTAACACCTCAGTGACTCGAGCGAAAGGAACAACATCGAGATTTCCCGTATCAAGCGCTTTCGGGATTGTTGTGAATGCCGTGGAACTCTTCGATTGCACGTGACAGCCACCCTTGTTGCAGAAACCGTGGTACTGACAGGGCGGACGCCCATCGTACAATTCACTGGTGATGGCGGCCGGCCCCTGAAACGGATTCCAACCTAACTCCCCTGCTGCCTTGCCCATGAGATCGGTAAATGGAGAACTACGCAATGGTCGCATGGGGTATTCACGCTGACGTGGCCCTTCGAAGATATTACCTGCGTTGTTGATTCGGCCCTGTACGTTTCCTGCCTGACCCGAGATACCAACCGTGTACTCCACCTTATCGTAATAAGGTTCTAACTCATCGTAACCGAAGGGCCAATCCTCCACTGTGGTTCCAGCCGGCAATCTGGATCGACCGTAACGGGATTCCGTCGCACTCACCACTTGAAAATCCCAGGGATTAAGTCGCCAGCTCTGCGCCCAGTAGTGCATGGTGGTGCCACCAACGGCATTCATCATGGGATGACCACCCTGCCTTGCCACCTCGTTAGCATTGGCTCTTACTGTCGGTGCCTCCCTCGCTGCCTTCTGTACAGTCATCGGCCAGTTGCGCTGCATATAACGGATCTCATCTGGCGCAAAATCTCTCGGGTCAAGCCAGCCTCCGGCTTCCAGACCAATGACCTTCAATCCGGCACTGGCCAGCGGTAGAGCTGCAACCCCGCCGGCAGCGCCCATGCCGACGATCACCACATCAGTGCTGGGCAAAGTCTTAGTCATCGCTAGCGCTCCTGCCACCACTTTGGGTTCCGCTACCTGGATCTTTGGTGTAGCTGGAATTGTCGTAAGCAGATTGATGGGTTGGCAGCAGTGAAGCTCCCGCAGCCACATCATCGGCGCTGGCACTCAAACGTACACCTGGATAACGCAGCAAATCCCAGCCAACAAAATCACGATTGCCACCGTAGTACGGGTCACAGAATGTGCCATCGATGGTGTGACTGCGAACCAAAGAAAAGAACGCTGCGGAACCGGGCGAGCAACCTGACACTTCGTCGTTTTGCAGGGCTGCAACTACAGCGTTTTGCTGCGAAGCTTGCAGGTCAGCGAAGACATTATTGTAAGTGCGCTGAGCGTGCTCATTAATGGCGTTCAGGCTGACGAAATAGTCTTCACGAAACTCTTCATTGTGGGCGCCCAATGCGCGATCGATATAGTGGGCTGCTCTAGCTTCCCGCGCACCAGGCCCATTGTCGTCGCTAGGGATGAGAACGTCGCAGAGCGCTTCAAGGACCTCTGCTTCCACAGCAGTGAGCACTTCCAGTGCTTCCAGTTCCCGAGCACTGGATTCTGAGGAGTTTGATTCTTGCGCGATGAGTGTACTGGAGGGACCGGCAACAGCAGCACCTATCAACCCAGCCCCCAATCCGGCACCCTTGAGTAGACTTCTTCTTGAGTTGTCAGCGGGAGAATCGGGCAGTTGCTTGCCAGCGGTGCGTTTATTTTCGTTTTTGTTTGTAGGCTTACTCATTCGCGTACCCCTGCACTGATTCTGAGGCTAGCAAAAATCATTGCAAGGGTACACTTGGAATAGAGCAGTTCACTGCACTCACTACCTACACTCACTGCACCATCAAGACTTCGACGTTAGATAGTCCTGGCAACGAGCCGTTGCCATCATAAGCTTCTATCGCCACATAGAATGCTGACCCTGAAGGAAGCTCGCCGCTGATGGAAAGTTGAGGTCCCATATCAAGAGCGCTGATGGGTTCCTGATCGGGGTAAGGCGCGTAATACAAGGTATAACCAGTAGCGCCCGCCACTGCGGTCCACTGAATGTTCACCAGAGAACCGTCAACGGAAATACTCAAGACTGGAACATCCCCCGAATCATCTCCTCCAGAGGTATCATCCAAAGTGACAAACTGGGCATCACTCACATGCTCAGCGATAAAATCTGCAAGCGCAGAAACACTCGCATAAACGCCGGGTGCTTCAGGGTCCCCGCAGGCAGGACCGGTTTCGGTGCCACCGAAGCTAACAATACCGACTTGCACATAGTTGCTACCGCTACTAACCAACATCGGACCTCCGCTGTCACCCTGGCAAGTGTCAGTGGTACCCCCTTCCTCTACAGCACCCGCGCAAATCATGTTTTCAGTAATGCCATCACCGTAAATGTTTTCGCAATCTGCAACAGATACGATCTGTTGATTGGCAACCAATAGATCATCCGAGGGGTCTATTCCCTGATTGTCCTCGCCTACCGCTGTAGTACCCCAGCCCATGATGAGGGTTTCCGTACCTCCAGCGAGCGCCGGCGCAGAGCCACTTAACAATTGCACAGGCTGAAAACTTACTGCTGCGGTAAGCTCTACCAGCGCAATGTCGAAATCATCCAGGTTGTCGCTGGTTGCTGGATCAGGGTTGTAGCTGGGATGAATGACGATCTGTCCAACCTGTCCTATCTCTGCATCACTCGCCAAGGGACTGGCGGTATCGGAATTCAGCACGATGATCGACTCAGCACCTTCTTCAAGATCTATTTGATCATCACCGTTAACGAAACAATGGGCCGCAGTTAACACCCAGGTCTCCGAGATCAGACTGGCTCCGCAATATTGCTCTTCGAATGCGTCCGCGAGAAACACCATCCAGGGGTAGGTACTTACCGATCCAGAGCTGCCATTGATGATGGCCGACACGTTGTCTTCCGGCACCTGCTGATCAGCCTCCTTCGCTTCTATCACTGAAAGTCCGACCAGCAATAAAGGTGTCAGGAGTATTCTTTTAATTCTTGTTGACGTCATACATTACAACCCAAAGCTTATTAAAGAGAGTTTAGCCATTCGTCGTCAGATTCCTCAGAGATATCTGCGAACAAAGGTGACGATAAATAACGTTCGCCGGTATCTGGCAACATCACCACGAAAGTGCTGTTGTCCGGTGCGTTTTCAGCAACTTTCAGCGCGGCCGCCATGGTGCCACCCGCCGAGATACCGCAAAAAATACCTTCCTCCCCGGCCAGACGTCGAGCTGTGTCGATAGCATCGTCATCACTGACTTGCACAATCTGATCAGCGACGGACTTCTCCAGAACTGCCGGGATGAAGTCCGGGGTCCAGCCTTGAATCTTATGAGGATTCCAGTCGTTGCCGGATAGCAAGGCCGCGACTTCTGGTTCCACCGCTATCACCGTCAAATCCGGACGCGCCAGTTTCAACACCTGACTCGCGCCAGTCATGGTGCCACCCGTGCCCCAACCGGTCACAAAGTAATCGAGGTCTTTGCCTGCAAAATCTCTCAGGATTTCGGGTCCGGTGGTATTACGGTGATAGGCAGGATTAGCGGGATTCTCAAACTGCCGCGCTAAAAACCAACCGTGTTCGTTGGCAAGTTCTTCTGCTCGCCGCACCATGCCAGAGCCTTTTTCTGCAGCGGGCGTCAAAATGACTTTCGCACCCAGTGCTTTCATTATCTTTCTTCTTTCTATAGAGAAGGTTTCCACCATGGTGGCAACAAAGGGATAACCTTTGGCGGCACACACCATCGCCAATGCGATACCGGTATTGCCTGACGTCGCCTCAATCACTGTTTGTCCTGGCTTAAGCGCGCCAGTTTTTTCCGCATCTTCGATGATAGCGATAGCCAGCCGATCCTTAACAGAGGCAAGAGGATTAAACGCTTCCAGCTTGGCATAGACATGCTGGTTACTCGGAGCCAGACGCTGCAATTTGACGATCGGTGTATTGCCGATGGTTTCCAGAATATTGTTATAAATCATAATGATTCCCCGTAGGCCATGCCGTTTGGCAAACTCGATGACATCGAGCATTCCATCATAGGCAATTTGTGATGAAAGAGAAAATGTGAACCTGGCTCTGACCCGGACTTGTGAGCCAAATGGGCTAGAGGAACGAAAGCGCTGCCTTTCTTCAGTCTACTGTCCAGGTATGACCGCTGTGCAACAGCTCGTGCAAGGAACCGCTTTGTCCTCTGGCAGCACTCACTTGCGAATGCACATCGGCAATGAAAGAGGCCTTGTCCTCTCGATAGAGCACACCCACGGCAACAGGAAAGTCAGGTCCGCTCAGGGCGGCCAACAATTGCGCCTGCACCTTGTTCGTCTCATCATGCACAAGCAGGCTGTCTTCATTGCCAGCAACTGACACTACCTCGAGCTGCAAAGTCTCTCGATTAAGAACGATGCCTTTCTCTTGTTCTTTGCCGAACACGATTGGTTTGCCGTGTTCTACTTCCACCCGAAAATCCGGAGCGATTTTCTTGTCTTTGACTTGTTCGAATACACCGTCATTGTAGATCGGGCAGTTCTGCAAAATTTCGATGAAGGCCGTGCCGGTATGGGCATGGCCCTTGGCCACCACCGCTGACAAGTGCTTGGCCTCGGTATCGATGGAACGGGCAATGAATGTACCGCCTGCCCCGAGCGCAACTGCACAGGGTGAGAGTGGGAGATCGATTGAGCCTTGCGGGGTGGAAGGTGAACGTGTTCCCTGTTGAGAAGTCGGCGAATACTGTCCTTTAGTCAGACCGTAGATTTCGTTATTGAACAGCAACACCTGCATATCCACATTACGACGCAGGGCGTGCAACATGTGGTTACCACCTATGCTAAAACCATTGCCGGCGCCAGTAATCACCCAGACATCCAGTTCCGGATTGGAAAGCTTTACTCCGGTGGCGATAGCAGGTGCTCTGCCATGAATGGTATGGAAACCATAGGTATTCATGTAATAAGGAAAACGCGAGGAACAGCCAATTCCAGACACGAAAACCTGGTTTTCCCGGGGCCGATCCAGTTCAGGCATCAATTTCTGAATGGTTTTCAGAATTGCGTAATCGCCGCAGCCGGGACACCAGCGGACCTCCTGATCAGAGGCGAAGTCCTTAAGGGTCAGCTTAGGCAGTGGCTTGTTCATACAGCACCCTCCAACTCACGATACTTCTGATGAATGGCTGCGAGAATTTCCCCGATCTTGAAAGGTTGACCGGCAACTTTGTTCAGCCCGTCGGCATCGATCAAAAACTCAGAGCGCACCAGTCGCACGAATTGTCCGGTATTCATTTCCGGAATCAGCACTGCTTCGAACTGTCCTAACAATTCGCCCAGGTTTTTTGGCAGCGGAGAAAGATAGCGCACCTGAATATGTGAAACATCTAAGCCCTCGGCGCGTGCTCGTTTAACCGCTTGATGAATCGCACCAAATGTCGAGCCCCATCCAACCACAGCCAGTTTGCCACTGGGGTTTCCGAGACAGACTTCCTGCAAGGGAATGTCATTGGCAATACCGTCGACTTTTGCCTTACGTAAATCAGTCATCTTTTGATGGTTAGCCGGATCGTAAGAAATGTCGCCAGTTTCAAAACTGCGCTCAATACCGCCGATGCGATGCTCCATTCCTGGAGTGCCAGGCTTTGGCCATACCCGCGCCAAGGTCGTGTCATCTCTCAGTGACGGTTTAAACCCTTGCGCCTCCTGATGATGCTGGACAGGAAACTTTTCAAAAGAGTCGACATTCGGAATTTGCCAGGGCTCAGCCGCATTCGCCAGATAACCGTCGGACAATAGCATGACCGGCGTCATGTATTTGGTCGCGATTCGCACCGCCTCAATCGCCACCTCAAAACAATCGGTAGAGGTAGAAGCAGAAATCACCGGCATAGGAGTATCGCCATGGCGACCGAACAAAGCCATGTTGAGATCTGATTGCTCAGTCTTGGTCGGCAAACCAGTGGAAGGTCCGCCGCGTTGTGTATTCACGATTACCAGCGGCAACTCGGAAGCGGCTGCCAGCGCCATGCCCTCAGCCTTCAGTGCAATACCTGGCCCGGCGCTCGAGGTCACACCCAAAGAACCGGCAAAAGAAGCGCCCATGGCGGCACAGACTGCGGCAATCTCATCTTCAGCCTGGAAGGTATTCACGCGAAATTGTTTTCTATTCGCCAACTCATGCAGCAAATTAGACGCTGGCGTAATGGGATAAGAAGCAAACAACAGATCAATTTCAGCAAGCTCAGCGCCTGTTATCAAACCCCATGCTAATGCCGTCGTGCCAGTGATGTTCCGATAGGTGCCAGGTGCAACCTTTGCTTTTGGCACCTTGTAGACATGAATGCCAGCGGGTAACTCAGCAGTTTCTCCATAAGCATGCCCTGCATTGAGAGCCGCGATGTTGGCATCTGCAATCTGAGGCTTGCTGGCAAATTTCTTTTGCAGACTCTCAATCGTGGGTGTGCGGTCTCTGTCAAACAGCCACATCACCAGACCAAGGGTCCACATGTTTTTACAGCGCAGCGCATCCTTATGCCCCAAACCAAATGGTTCTACCGCTGTCAGCACTTGTTGCGAAATATCGATAGCCAGAACACGAAATCCTTGCAAGGAATCATCTTCCAGTGGATTGGTTTCATATTTTGCTTTGGCCAGATTTTTTGCCGTGAATGCGCCGCTGTCCACAATGATCAGACCGCCGTCGATCAAGTTGTGCAAGTTGGTAACCAGAGCTGCGGGGTTCATTGCCACCAGCACATCGAGTTCATCACCGGCCGTGGTAACGTCCTCAGCGCCAAAATAAATCTGAAATGCAGAGACGCCGAAGGTGGCGCCTACCGGCGCACGAATCTCGGCTGGAAAATCCGGAAAAGTGGAAAGATCGTTTCCATAGAGAGCCGTGGCCTGAGTGAAATTGGAGCCTGTGAGCTGCATTCCATCGCCGGAATCTCCGGCAAAGCGCACCACTACATCTACCACCTCTTTGGCATCAAGATGATGTTCGTCGAGCTTCTCTTCAGCTAATTCCATAGCGGGCGATTAACGATTCTCAAGCAGTTGCCTGACAGCAACGTTCAGGGAGGCAGGATTCTAGCAGAATAAGCTGCAAGGGTCTTACTTTAGCCAGCTCTTTACCAGACCTTCCCACCGCCCTAAGCGATAAACTCTGTTCCCGGTAGAAAAACCAGAAGCTGAGAAGGGTTTTTAATATTGCCGCGTAGAACGAAGTGTAAGCAGTCAACTTTAGGAGATGAGCATGCACAAACTTACACTTTTACTTGGACTCGGCGTTTTAACCATGGCGAGCACGACGTTCGCTCAAGACGGTAAAGGTCGGGGACAACAAGCCCTGGAAACCCTTGATACCAATGGCGATGGCGTCGTGGATTTCACTGAGTTTCAGGAAA
>JAKSCP010000429.1 GCA_022360535.1 Pseudomonadales bacterium
CACAAATTCAAAGAGTTAATTAAGCTCAATGGCAGCCAATCAGGGTTCTCTGGTGTAGACAAAAACCACCATTGGCATTACGCTTTCTGCATCATCAATAAGAAGCCTTTCCACTAAAAGCTTTAGCAAAAGGAAACCTCATGAAATTCCCTGCTGTGTCGCTTTTCACCCTCGTTTTCTCTGGCCTGACCGCCAATTCTGCCCTGGCTCAGGACGCGCCAACTTTCTATCAGGATGCCCTGCCAGTATTCATGAACAATTGCGCTGCCTGCCATCAGGACAATCCGCCGGATGTCGGTGGCATTAGCGCACCGATGTCGCTGATGGACTACGAACAGGCAAAAATTTGGGCTCCATTGATTCGAAATGCTGTAGCCACTGGCTACATGCCTCCGTGGGGTGCCCATGAACGCCATCGTGGCGAGTTCAAAGGTGAGCGCTACATGGACAAAAAGGATCGCGAACTGCTAATTGCCTGGGTCGATGGTGGCGCCTTGGAAGGTGATCCCAACCAGGCCAATGAAGCCTTGAGCTCCACCAGCGTAGGGACCGCAATGCCAGAATCAGGCTGGTGGATTGGCGAACCTGACTTAGTTGTTGGTTTCGAAAAACCAGTCTATGTCGGCCCAGATGTGGAAGATTGGCAGCCAACGGTGCACATGCCGGTTCCAGAAGGCGCACACGAAAATCCCAAATGGATTTCCAAAGCTGAGCTTGATCCTGGAGGCCCATGGGTGCACCACATTGTTTCCAGCCATATGGGTGTTGGCGTGCCCGGTCGCGGACCATTCACCTACCCAGAGGGTTGGGGCGTGTTGCTACCAGATGATCCATTCATCACGGTAAACATGCATTACCACAAAGACACCGGTGAAGGCACAGGCGTAGTGGACAATACCCGCGCGGGCTTCAAGTTCTATGAAGACGGTGACGTAATCGACTATGTGGTGGAAACCAACTTACTCCCCCACCGTGGCTGGACTATTCCTGCTGGCGATCCAAACTACGAAGTGAACAATACTTTCGACATAGAGGAAGACATCTATTTGCTGTCCATGGGACCCCACATGCACTATCGGGGCAAGGCCATGCGCTATGAAGTGGAGTACCCCGATGGCGAGCGCGAAGTTTTACTATGGGTACCCAAGTATGACTTCAACTGGCAGTTCCTGTACGAGTACGAAACACCAAAGTTCCTTCCTGAAGGATCTACTCTGCACATGAGTTGGTGGTTCGATAATTCTGAAGGCAACCGTTGGAATCCAGACCCCACAGCAGACGTCGTTTACGGGCCTGCAACTACTGACGAGATGGCGAATGCGCGCATCTACTTTGCACCCACCACGCCTCGCGGAATCGTCGTTGGCCGTGACTTGCCAGCGGATGTGCTGGAAGACGCGCGCCGCACTGAACAACTGCGCCGCGAACGCTCTGAGATTCTCGATCAGAGTGAAGATGATTTCTCCTGGTTAACTGAAGACAGCAGTCGCTAACCACCAGTAATACGCTATACCCTGGGTCGCAGACATGTGCTGCGGCCCGGTTTCCAATAAAAACAATGCAATTCCATTAACGGGAGCTTGTGCGTTTTTTGTCTCCCTTGCCTGGAGTCAAACATGGCCAAACTGCCCCCTGCTCTTCTGATTTCAATTTCATTCCTGTTCAATAACTCCGTTGTGGCACAGGATTATGTTGCTCCCCGACTCGCCAATGGCCAACCAGATTTTCAGGGCATTTGGACTAACGACACCATCACGCCCATTGAGCGTCCAGCGTCACTCGCCGATCGCGATTTTCTCACCGCCGACGAAATTGCTGCGATGGAGCAACGTATTGCGGAACGCAGAGAACTCGCTGACAACAATGTTGTGGTTGAGGCGGGTGGCAGCATCGGCGCTTACAACCAGATCTGGTTAGACTCAGGTGATACCGTGCTGTCCACGGGGCAAACCTCAATGATTGTCGATCCGCCCAATGGCAGAGCACCAATTCGTGAAACGGCGCTCGCAGAACGCGATTTCTATTTTGCCAATGTAGAGAACCATTACATTTATCATACGGTGTGGGATCGCTGCATTACCCGTGGTGTGCCCGGTTCCATGTTGCCTGCTGGCTACAACAATGCCTATCGATTCATTCAGACAGAAGACACATTCACCATTGTCTACGAAATGATCCACGATGTGCGCACTATCGATCTCACCAAGACCGAACATATTGATGACAGGGTAAAACTATGGATGGGTGATTCAGTGGCGCGCTGGGAAGGCGACACTTTGGTCATTGAAACCAAAAACTTCAATGATCGTGGCATGATTGCCAATAGCTCTGCCGGCGGTCGTCTCAAAGGCGTACCCGCCAGTGACAACCTGCATGTCGTCGAACGCTTCACACGGGTCAGCGATAGCACCATCCTCTGGGAAGCACGGGTTACCGACCCGGAAAACTTTTCTTCTCCGTTCACCATCTCCATGCCACTCACGCGAGACGATCAATACGTCATGTATGAGTATGCCTGTCACGAAGGGAATTATGCGATTCCTAACATCTTAAGTGCAGGTCGCGCTAAAGAGAGGCAACAGGCCAGTAACTAACTAATATTCGCAGTTACAAGGCCACCGTTAGTATCTCAGAGTAGCAATCATTATTGGTTATAGGCTCTTAAATACGAGCGCTATCGCCTAATGAGCTTTTGAGATATGCCTCAGTAAATCGAAAGACGAAACAACACCAATGATCTCGTCGGAATCCTCAACCAGCAGGTGATGCACTCTGTTTTCAAGCATCATCTTCGCCATTTCACTAATTGGGGTTTCTGGTCTGCAGCGCACAATATTGTGACTACATATTTCCCAGGCTTTGGTCCCTTGAGCGTTTCCTCCACTGGAGAGGAAATTGATGACATCCAGGGCAGTAACGACGCCAAACACTGAACCGCCGTCATCCACCACCGGAACAAAGGTATGTTGTGATCTACTTAGGAATTTTTCAATAACGGAAACAGGCGCTTCCATTGTTAAGAAAGAATCCTGATCGAACTGGCTAAAGAACTGAATATCCATAGCAGCCTCCTCGGAAATAGGGGTATGGAGTAAACCTTCCAAACACCCATTTTTTAACCCTAATACAGATTCTCACGAAATTAAAGGGACTTTTTCCTAC
>JAKSCP010000432.1 GCA_022360535.1 Pseudomonadales bacterium
ATCGTGGGAGCCTTGGTGGGCTATGCGTCATTTGTCCCGGTAAGAAAGTTGATTGCCATCGAGCCTGGGGAGGCACTGCACTATGAATAGGTTTAGAACATGAACTCATTATTCAACCTCCGCTACACGCTGAGATTACTTCGTAATAGTCCAGGCACTGCCAGTGTCGCTGTTTTCATCATGGCGCTTGGCATTGCGGTAACAGCACCACTGTATGCAGTGATCAAAACCTTCGGGTATGGCACGCTGGCTGTAGCCGATCAAGATCGCGTTATGCGTGTTATGTCAGTGAATAATGAGACAGGACAGCCGCTACGGACTGGATTCGATAACTATCAATTCGAACGAATGCGGGAATCTCCTGAAGGTCTGGAAGAAATTGCTGCATTCAATGGCTATCGGGCAATTCTCAGTGATGGCGACGTCACTATGGATTTCATAGCAAGTCGTGTCTCACCATCTTTTTTCTCTATTCTTCCTGCAAACCCTCTACTTGGTAGAACTCTTCAAGCTGTCGATGAAGAAGCAGGTGCGCCTGCCGTAGTCGTACTGGGTTATAGCACCTGGCAAAGTTACTATGGAGGAGATCCTGACATTGTTGGCCAAACCAGTCGAATCAATGGTGAACCACATACGATCATCGGGGTTATGCCAGACGGCTATAGCTATCCAGAGGTTCAACAACTATGGACAACGTTACCGCGGGCCGAGAGTTCAATCGCAGGAGAGCCGAAAAACCTGCATATAGTAGCGAAGCTGGACTCGAACACTGACATATCTGAAGCCAACATCATCATAGAAAATTTGTTTGGCCGACTCAGAACTGGTTTCACTGAGTTTTATAGCACTGAATCTGCACGCTATGTGCCATATACCAAATACCTGAGCGCAACCAGCAATCTCTCACCAATTGGTTATCTGTTTTCCGGGGTCGCTTTCATGACTCTGTTACTGGTGAGTTTTAATCTCGGCAATCTGCTGCTGGTACGGGCGAATGAACGTGTGCAGGAGTTGGGGATTCGCAGTGCTTTAGGCTCAACCAAAGTGGAAATGATAAAAGAAGTACTGCGTGAGTCCTTCGTCATTTGTGTTACCGGGCTTCTGTCGGGACTATTCCTGGCCAAACTCGTACTGGATTTCGTAGCCTTCGAATTCAATTATCTGCTGGGTACGGAAGGAATGGCTCTGCTTCCTTCTTGGGCTCAGTTCGATTTGTCATTGGAAGTGGCACTATTCTCCTTAGGCGTAACTTTATTTATCTGGCTGGCAACCGGCGCGTTTAGTACCTGGCGATTGGCTCGGCAGGACATCGGAGCTGTGATTCAAAAAGGCACGAGAAGTTTAATGGGAGGGGCCGGAAAACGTTCGGCCCAGTTATTGGTGGGTTTAGAGATTACGGTCTCTACAGCGCTTCTGGTCGTCTGCGGTGCCTCTTTCGTTGCTGCAGCGAACGGTCTTCGCGCTGATTTCGGCGCGACAACAGAGAACTTTGTCGTTGGGCACATTGAATTGTCTGCATCAAGTTATCGAGAACATGCAGCTCGACTCAGTTATCTCGACGACTTACGTTTAGAGATACTCGAACAAGAAGGATTTACAGATGTGACATTTACTACCGCTGTCCCAGGGCAGGACGGCGAAGGCGTCACCTATGCACTGGATGACAGGCAGTTCGACACTGACACCCCACCAAGGCAGGTCCAGGTTTGGGTCGACACTAACTTTTTTGAGCTGTTTGAGGTACCGCTAAGAGAAGGTCGCTGGTTCGATTCGACCGATGTTTCCGCATCGGTTCCCGTGGTGATAGTCGACGAGCTATTCGCAGAAACTACCTGGCCTGGGGAATCTCCTCTGGGTAAACGGATCGAAGTTACTCGAAATCAACAATCAGAATGGTTGCAAATAATCGGTGTGACTTCACACATCATTCACGATAACCCGATGAACAACCAGGTGAATCTCACCTCACTCTATCGGCCGCTTGCCCAATCTCCAATGAACTACTTTCGGCTTGCAGTGAAAACAGAAGCAAGCCAGGCATACGATCTCGCCTCTTTTTCCAACCAAATGAGACAAGCTGCAGCCAGGGCCGATCAGGACGTGCCGGTGCTGAACATACATCCATTGGAAAGATTTATGCAAAGTGCCATGAACGGCAGCGACGTAATGGGAGAGCTGTTGCTAGGTATTGCGTTTGTCGTCTTCTCTCTGGCAATCGTGGCACTGTTTGCCATCGTCTCTCGCTCCATCATTGCCCGTACCACAGAAGTTGGAATCAGGCGGGCGCTAGGTTCGACCGACTTCAAGGCGATGTCTATTTTCATCAGGCAGGGTGTTACCCACGTCATTATTGCATTACCCGTCGGCGGCGGGCTGGGAATCATGGCTAGCTCAGCCTACTTATCCAATGCCAACAATATGGGGAGCATCATCGCTAATGTATCGCTCGTCGTGGCACTGACGATCACCACGATGGTCTTTCTTGCTTCTTATATACCTTCTCGCAAGGTGGTAACTATGGAACCGGGTGAAGCACTGCACTATGAGTAGGCTGAGCGATCAGGCCTGCCACGAGGAGAATATAGGATGATTTTAAATTCGAACTTTCGATTCGCTTTGCGAATAATGTCAAAGCGAACAGGATTTAATTGCTTGTGTGCATTGGTAATCGCGCTTGGGCTGAGTATCTCCTTAATCAACATTGCGCTGATGAACATCGTTGCCTATGAAGAACTACCTTTCGAGGACGGTGATCGCTTCGCCATACCGCGAGTAGCAAATCAAATAAATAGTACGGTTCCAGTAGAACTATGGGACACCTATCAATATACCTACCTGAAAGAGAACGCTCAGAGTTTCAGTGAAACTGGCGCGATGCTGCCGAGTCTAGCGGGCGTAATAAGCGACGGAGAAACAAGTGACAGGTACAACACAGCTGCCCTGACACCAAATCTCTTGAGGATCACTCAGATACAACCCTTACTAGGGAGAAGCCTGACCGAAGAGGATGAACTACAGGGCGCACAGCCGGTTGCTATGATCAGTCACCGCGTTTGGCAGAATTTTTTCAACGGACGACAGGATATCATCGGTTCACTCGCCCAAATAAATGGTGAAAACCGCACGATCGTAGGTGTCATGCCCCCAGGCTTTGCCTACCCCATTGTCAACGACATCTGGATTCCTCTGCACCTGACTCCGAACAGCCAACCAGGTGACGAATCCCCATTGCTCACCGTCGCCGGTTTACTCGAGGAAGGCGCAAGCATCAGGTCAGCAAGTGAAGAGCTCAATAATCTGCTGGACCGGCTGGTCTCTCAATATCCCGAGCACTATCAGAGCTATCCAGCCGACGTCAGGCCCTATGTCTTAATTCAAAATGCAGGAACCATGCCGTTGGTTAATACAATGGCAGGTGTCATCGTTATTATCATTCTGCTTTCTTGTCTGAACTTGGGAAACCTTTTGCTAGTTCGGGCGAATGAACGGTATCAAGAACTTCTCATTCGCAGTACTGTGGGCGCCAACCGACTCAATCTGATATTTCCCGTACTACTTGAGTCCTTACTGA
Source organism: Pseudomonadales bacterium (assembly GCA_022360535.1). Taxonomy (GTDB): domain Bacteria; phylum Pseudomonadota; class Gammaproteobacteria; order Pseudomonadales; family Pseudohongiellaceae; genus UBA9145. The sequence goes on from JAKSCP010000432.1 coordinate 3,572, forward strand.
TCTGTATTATCGGCGGATCGATAGGCCTCTTACTTACCTATGGCGGAATGGCATTCGTTGACAACGCCCTACTCAATTTGCGAGGTGTTGAACTTCCTTTTTGGGTCCATTTTGATTTAACAGGAGAAACAATAGCACTCGCGCTAATCATAGTGCTGTTTATTTGGTTATTGGCCGGAGGCATCCCGGCCTGGAAAATGACCCGCATCGACATCGCCCAGGGCTTGGGAAGTGGCAGTAAAGGCACAGCACAGATCGGCCACGGAAAGTCCACAACCATCATCGTTGGCTTCGAACTTATCGTATCCGTATTTCTCCTGATCCTCTGCGGCATGCTGGTGTTGAACATTGAAGCAGCAAGTCGAGCAGACTATGGTGTAGAAAGCGCTAACCGGTTAACCGCCAGAGTCGACCTACCAGAAGCTAACTACGCAACTGATCAAACTCGAAACGAGTACTTTCAAAATCTACAGATTGAGCTGGAGTCAATTCCAGGAGTCGTTAACACCACATTTGCAACGGCACTGCCTGGAACAGGAGGCAGTTTTACCCCGGTTCGTATCGAAGACACTGAATTCAATCCAGAAGCAAGATTACCGATTCACCGCGTTATATCTGTCGAAGAGCAATATTTTCAGAAGTTGGGCGTTGAACTTGTCGGCGGGAGATTTTTCGATTTCTCAGATACCGCATCTTCCCAACAAGTTGCCATCGTAGATGAGGTTCTTGCCAGGCATCTATGGCCAGACACCTACGACGAAAATCCAGAATTAGTGATTGGTGAACGATTTATGCTTGATCCAGAAGAGAACTCACAATGGATAACTGTGGTCGGCATTAACAGTCATATCATTCAGAATTCTCCGCTATCGGAGCCACAACGCAGAACTGCAATCTACAGACCTTTCAGCCAGCGCACAGAACCCAGAGTTAACCTGGTCATAGAGACCAGAGAGAACACTTTTGATGATTTTCTCTCGCTGCAACAGGCGGCTTCTGCAGTCGATAGAGAAGTACCCCTATACCGATTTAGAAATTTCGATCTATTGTTGACAGACTCTATGGCGGCAATTGTCATCGTCGGCCAGATATTCACAGTCGTGTCGCTTGTAACGTTAGGGCTCGCAGCAAGCGGTATCTATGCCATTATCTCCCGGACTGTCTTGCAAAGAACACACGAATCCGGCGTTCGCCGGGCACTGGGATCGACTGATTTGAATGCCGTCTTACTCTTCGTGCGCAAGGGATTAGTGTATTTCAGCATTGCGATAGCTATTGGTGGAGCCATGGCAACGGTGGGCAGTCAACCCCTATCGGTATTGTTTCCCCAAATGGCTGACTATCTACCCATAGTGTTCCCATCAGTCACGTTATTGTTCGGTCTCATCATCATGAGCGCGTCTTACCTCCCTGCTCGCCGAATAGTCGCAATGGAGCCTGGTGAAGCATTGCACTATGAATAAATTGGAGCAGCAATCATGAAACTACCTTTGGATCTGATCTTCAACCTGCGCCTGCTGCGCAAGAATTCAGGCTTTGTTGCTATCTGTGTACTGATGATCAGTTGCGGTGTAGGGCTATCGATTGGTCTCTTCACTGTTGGAGACAATCTTGGAACGAAGTCAATGCCTTTTGCGAATGGGGATCGATTCATTAATGTACTGAC
>JAKSCP010000434.1 GCA_022360535.1 Pseudomonadales bacterium
CGCTTCCAATCGGCGACTACCCGATGCACTTCCTCATCGCTGACGAAGGCACCGTGTACACGAGTTGGCACACCGCCACCGGGTGGCAGGAATAACATGTCACCGTGCCCCAACAATTGTTCTGCACCGCCCTCTCCCAGGATCGTGCGTGAATCTACTTTTGACTGCACCATGAAGGAAAGCCGAGTCGGTACGTTTGCCTTTATCAGACCGGTAAGCACATCTACCGATGGACGCTGAGTGGCGAGTATCAAGTGAATTCCTGCGGCACGGGCTTTTTGTGCGATGCGAGCGATAAGCTCCTCGACCTTCTTGCCCACTACCATCATCATGTCAGCCAATTCATCGACGATGACTACAATACAGGGCAAGGCTTCCAACTCCGGGGCCGATTGCTCTTCCTCCAATAACATGGGGTCAGGTTTCCAGGTGGGATCGATGATTGGTTTACCCGCTTTCTTGGCATCCACTACCTTCTTGTTAAATCCAGCCAGGTTCCGTACCCCAAGGGCTGACATGAGTTTGTAGCGCCGCTCCATTTCGCCCACGCACCAACGCAATCCGTTGGCAGCGTCCTTCATGTCGGTGATCACGGGTGTCAGTAAATGGGGGATGCCGTCATATACCGACAGCTCCAGCATCTTCGGATCGATCATGATCAGCCGCACATGCTCGGGAGTGGATTTGAACAGCAGACTGAGAATCATGGCATTGATGCCTACCGACTTACCGGAGCCGGTGGTACCCGCGACCAGTAGGTGGGGCATCTTCGCCAGATCCACGATAACTGGTTTACCGACGATATCGTGACCGAGCGCCATGCTGAGGGTTGAACCAGCCCGATCGAATTCTGCTGATGACAGTACCTGGCTAAGCTGAATGATTTCCCGTTTTTCGTTGGGTATTTCGATGCCTATAACGGTCTTACCAGGGATTACTTCAACCACCCGCACCGACACCACCGCCAGCGAGCGCGCCAGATCTTTTGCCAGATTGGTGATGCGACTTACCTTTACCCCAGGGGCTGGCTGCACTTCGAAGCGGGTAATGACCGGCCCCGGATTGACCGCGGTAACTTCAATCTCGATGCCGAAGTCTTTGAGCTTCAGCTCAAGCAGCTTGGACATGGCTTCCAGTGATTCTTTGGAGAATCCAGATTCATTGGTCTCGACCCAGGCATCCAACAAGCCAATTGCCGGCAATTCCTTGACTGAGGTTGCTTCGAACAAGGTGCCCTGTCGCTCTTTCTCGACCCGCTTGCTTTTCACGACCTTTTTCGGAGCTGGCGCTTTGATGGTGGGCGGTGTGCGCTTCTTCTCTTTGGCGATATGAACATCCAGCACCTTCTTGCGGGACTCCAGACGCTCGCGGGTTGCGACCTCCTGCTTCTTCGCTTCTATCCGTTTCTGGGTTTTGGTCTTGATGATGGAGATCAACTGCAGCGTGGCCATACCCAGTCTATCCACCACATCCAACCAGGATATGGCAGCATTGATGGTTAAGCCGAACAGGAAGATAGCGAGTAAAAGTAATGTGCTTCCTAAGGTCGCCAGCATGGGGACGGTGATATCCACAACGATGGAACCCAACACACCCCCTGCGATGTAAGGTGCTCCTTCCGGGATTTCGAAGTGCAGCGTGGCCAGACCGCAGGCAGCCAACATCAGCAGCACGAAACCTCCAACCTTGATCCCAAACAATGGCCAGGAGAATTCAGCTTCCAGTTCGGTCTCGCGGAACGAGGCATAGACCTTGAAGGCCAACATGGCCGGAAAGGCATAAGCCAGGTAGCCAAACAGGTGCAACAGAATATCCGCCAGCCAGGCGCCGTAAACACCAACTGAATTGTTTACTTCAGCGCCAGAGCCGGTGGTGGTATAGCCTGGGTCAGTTGGTGAATAGCTAACCAGAGCAATCAGCAGGAACAATGCCAGCAGGAAATAGACGATCAGACTGCCCTCGCGCACCAGACGCTGCACGATTGAGTTTACCTCTGCTTTTGGGTCGGGTTTGTTTGCCACAGCATTTTTCAATTTATTCAGAGACCTGCGAATAGTTTATACAAGTGTTTCTAGGAAAGTCACCGGCAGAATCCGGGTTTTATTCAGAATCGTGAGCTGGATACGTTTCAGGTTTGCGCAAATGCCTTTTGCTTATCCTTAAGTTATCGGGCAATTGCGCCTGAGTATTAAGCAATACCGGGGTTTCATTGGAATCTGTTGTTACTGGAAGGTTATTGGATGAAAGTACAAATTTGTCCTGACGGTCTTTAAAATCTCGTCTTCGCCATCACATACTGACAAGGCTCTGCAGTCGTGTTTTTAGTAAGGAAACCTCTATGTCGGAAGTACAGCACCACAAACTCATTATTTTAGGATCTGGCCCGGCTGGTTATACCGCCGCGGTCTATGCGGCAAGAGCCAATCTGGACCCGGTCGTGATTACCGGACTGGTGCAAGGCGGTCAGCTAACCACAACCACTGATGTGGACAACTGGCCAGGCGATGTGGAAGGTCTGCAGGGCCCGGATTTGATGGAGCGTATGAAAAGCCATGCCGAGCGCTTTGATACGGCGGTCATTTTTGATCACATTAATAAAGTCGATTTAACCGAAAGGCCCTTTCAGTTGGAGGGGGATTCCGCCAAATACAGTTGTGACGCCCTGATTATCGCCACAGGTGCTTCGGCTCAATACCTGGGATTGGAATCAGAGACTGCCTTCATGGGCAAAGGTGTTAGCGCCTGCGCTACCTGCGATGGGTTCTTTTATCGCAATAAACCTGTGGCCGTTATCGGCGGTGGTAACACAGCGGTAGAAGAAGCACTCTACCTCTCCAATATCTGTTCCCATGTGACTCTGGTCCATCGACGGGATGCCTTGCGCGCAGAGAAGATCCTGCAAAAGAAACTGTTTGAGCGAGTCGATGAAGGCAAGGTCACTATTGCCTGGGACCATGTGCTGGATGAAGTGCTGGGAGACGACATGGGCGTTACCGGTATCAATATCAAACACGCGCAAACCGATGAACTCAAAAAGCTGGATGTGGATGGCGTCTTCATCGCAATCGGCCATGTACCCAATTCCGAGATCTTCCAGGGGCAACTGGAAATGAAGAATGGCTATGTCACGATCAATAGTGGCATTTCTGGTAATGCTACTGAAACCAGCGTACCAGGTGTCTTCGCGGCTGGAGATATCGCTGACCAGGTCTATCGTCAGGCGGTAACCAGCGCCGGATTCGGCTGTATGGCGGCGCTGGATGCGGAGAAGTTTCTCGATTCTTAAGGACTTATCACCTATACGTTTACACCTATAAGCGCCTCATGCCTGTTCCCTGGCTAGAAGCAACTCCAGTTCAATTTCCCCCTCTGGACACTGCTCTGGAGGAGCCGAACGGCCTATTGGCAGCAGGTGGTGCGCTCAGTCCTCAGTGGCTGCTGGCGGCCTACCAGAACGGCATTTTCCCCTGGTATGAGGAAGGCCAGCCGATTCTCTGGTGGTCACCTGATCCGAGGCTGGTGTTGTTCCCAGAGCGTTTGAGAGTCTCCAAAAGCCTCAGAAAATTTCTCAAGAAGCACCCCTATTCCATTTACATAAATAGAGATTTCTCCTCTGTAGTTGAGCAGTGTGGGGCCAGTCGCGAGAGCGCGTCGGGGACCTGGATTACGGCGGATATGGAAGCTGCATACTGCCAACTCAACCAGTTGGGGCATGCCCACTCAGTGGAAGTCTGGCATGACGACAATCTTGTGGGTGGACTGTATGGCGTTGCCATAGGTAAAGTATTCTTCGGTGAATCCATGTTCAGCAAAGAGGCAAACACCTCCAAGCTGGCACTGGTGGCGCTGATCTCCCAACTCGCTGTCTGGGATTTTCAGCTTGTAGACTGTCAGGTTACCAGTGATCACCTGCTCAGCCTTGGTGCTGAGGAAATACCCCGGTCACAGTTCACTGAGATACTGGCCGCAGCTGCCATAGAGACTGCTACTCACAGCTGGCCCCTGGCCGAAGACATAACAGCGATTGTAAACAGTAGGGAATGAAGTCAAATACCAAAACAATCAGCTCAGTGCGCCTGTTTCGCACCTCGCCCCACCCCTGCAGCTATAAATCCAGCGAACAGGCTGCCACGGTATTCGTCGATCCTGACCTGGTCATCGATAAGACGCTGAACAGCAAGCTCAGCGAACTGGGTTACCGGCGTAGCGGTGCTCATCTGTACCGACCGGATTGTGATTTTTGCCAGGCCTGCATTTCCTGTCGAGTGCCAGTGGCGCAGTTCGAATTCAGCCGCTCGCAACGTCGGGTACTGAAACGCAATAGTTCTCTGACTGTGGTTGAGCAGTCTGATCTAACTTCTGATCACGCCTACGATTTGTACAAGAAGTACATCAATAGCCGACATGCAGACGGCGATATGTATCCCGCGACACTTGAGCAGTTTGAAGCCTTCATAAAAACCAAAACAGTGGATACCCGCTTCCACCTGTTCTATGAATCGGATCGGCTATTGGCGGTGAGTGTCATTGACGAACTGGAGCAAGGCCTGTCGGCGGTTTACACCTTCTTCGATCCAGATGCTGCGGATCGCTCTCTGGGTAAGTTCGCCATCCTCTGGCAAATTGAGCGCTGCCAGGAATTGGGCCTGCCCTATTTGTTCCTGGGCTACTGGATCAAAGGTTGCGCCAAGATGCAGTACAAGAGCAATTTCCGCCCCCTGGAGATGCTGCTGGACGGCCGCTGGGTGCTGGTGAAGTAGATTTTGGCATCAGCTTTGCGTCGTACCCCAAAATCCGGCACAATGCGCCGCTGTTAACACCTCTGGAGAGCCGATGGCTAAAGAAGATCAGATCGAAATGGAAGGCGAAGTAGTCGATACCCTTCCCAATACCATGTTTCGCGTGAAGCTTGAGAACGGGCATATTGTTACTGCCCATATTTCAGGCAAGATGCGCAAGAATTACATCAGAATCCTCACCGGCGATCAGGTTCGGGTCGAGCTTACGCCCTATGATTTGACCAAGGGTCGAATCACCTACCGCGCCAGATAAAACTCTCTCCTACACAGCAACCAGTTCAGGCGCACAGCGACAGCAGCGCTTGTTGCGCGCTGCTGTCTGTTCGCTACGGGGTATTAGGGATGTTGAGGGCAAGTTATAGAAAATCTGCTAGCTTTTTGCCTGGGTAAGCTCTTTTTCTGCTTGCGCCTTCTTGCCTTTGATCTCGATCTCTATGTCGTCCGTTGCCGTGACATAGACATCGCCACCATCTGACAATTCACCGAATAGAATGTCTTCAGCCAGAGATTTCTTCAGCTTCTCCTGAATCAATCTGGCCATCGGTCGGGCTCCCATGGATTCGCTGTAACCATTCTCGACGAACCAGTCTACAGCCAACTCATCCACGTGCAGCATGACGTTCTTCTCGTCTAACTGCACCTGTAAATTCACCAGGAACTTATCGACAACAGTACGGATAGTTTCATGGGACAGGCTGCCAAACTGGATAATGCTATCCAAACGGTTTCTGAATTCAGGAGTAAAGGCTTTCTTGATGATTTCCATACCATCGGTGCTATGGTCTTGCTCCGTAAAACCAATAGAAGCTCGCGACATTTCCTGAGCGCCGGCATTAGTCGTCATAACCAGGATCACATTGCGAAAGTCCGCTTTGCGACCATTGTTGTCAGTCAATGTTCCGTGATCCATCACTTGCAGGAGAAGGTTAAACACATCGGGGTGAGCCTTCTCAATCTCATCAAGTAAAAGCACGCAGTGAGGATTCTTGGTAATCGCCTCGGTTAGCAGACCGCCTTGGTCAAAACCAACATAACCTGGGGGTGCGCCGATAAGTCTGGAGACCGTATGTCGCTCCATGTATTCAGACATGTCGAAACGAACCAACTCGATACCCATTATCTTGGCAAGTTGCCTGCTGACTTCAGTCTTACCCACACCTGTCGGTCCGGCGAACAAGAATGAGCCAATGGGCTTTTCACCTTCATTCAAACCTGCACGAGAAAGCTTGATGGCTGTAGAAAGCGAATCGATGGCTTCATCTTGTCCAAACACAACCATCTTAAGATTGGTTTCCAGATTCTTCAGTGCATCAATGTCCGAATTCGACACATGCTTTGGAGGAATCTTGGCAATAGCTGCAACCACCTTTTCCA
>JAKSCP010000330.1 GCA_022360535.1 Pseudomonadales bacterium
CGAAGCAGATCTGGAAGGCATGACTGAAATGCAGGCCCTGATTGTTTACCTGCAAATGTTAGGTACCGGATACAGCGAGGAGTCCGGGGAATGACTTGGTTTATCTTTGCCGGAGATATGTTGGTCATGGCTTTCATGATCGGGCTCGCCATTTGGGTTGGCAACCGCGCCAATGATGAGCAGATACGGGAAGCTGCATCCATACCTTTGCAAGACGAGGAAGCTCATGGCTGATTTGCCCTCAGGATTTTGGAGTGGTTGGATAATGGTGGTTACGCTGGTTTCCCTGGCCGCCGTTGCATGGCTCACTTATAGCCTCTATTTTTCAGCTGACGCGGAAGAACAACCCGAAGTTGAGCCAGTCTGGGATAATGATCTGAGGGAGGGTTCGAAAGCGCCTCCTATGTGGTGGTTTTGGCTGTTGTTTGCCGCGCTGATATTCACCTTGGTTTATCTAATGCTCTATCCCGGATTGGGAAGCTTCACGGGATTCCTGAATTGGTCGCAGGGCAGCCGTGTAGCCGAAAGCTATGAGAATTTCGAACTTAATTTTGCTGACGTAAGAGATGAGATATCGTCCATGAGTCTTGTCGAGATGCAAAACGATTTAGCGCTAATGGATACTGCGGAGAGGATCTTTGCCAGGGAGTGTGCTGCCTGTCATGGTCCAGATGGCAGGGGTCAAGCCTCACTCTTTCCAAATCTGCATGATGTAGACTGGCAGTGGGGAGCCTCAGCAGAGCAAATCGAACAATCGATTCGAAATGGCAGGCAGGCGCAGATGATAGCCTGGGAAGCATTGTTGGGTGCGGAAGGTGTACAACAAGTTTCCGAATACGTTTTGTCGTTGGGGACTGAAGGCAGCGAAAACCACCCGGGCAAACCAGCCTACGACCAGAACTGTGTAGCCTGCCATGGCATAGATGGTGCTGGCAATCCGCTGTTGGGTGCACCCAGAATAACCGATGACATCTGGCTCTATGGTGGCGATCTGGAATCCATCAAAACCACTGTTCGCGAGGGTAGGTTTGGGATCATGCCGGCGTTCGGAGAGCGTTTGGACGAACTCCAGATAAAGCTATTAGTTGCCTTGCTGGCGCGATAAAAAGTTCAAACGCTGCACTCCCCAAGTCTCCGAGTTTCAATTTAAGGTGATATGTCTGCCTGGTGATTATCATTTGATTTGATAAAATGAGAATTCGGTTTGTTTGCACCAAGGCGATCCAAATCTGTTTAGTTTCATTTCACCATCACCCCGGTATGAATGCGTACCGCCGATCATTCGCATACCTCTTCTGCTTTGCTTTTCTAGTTTGTGGTCTGCTTGCTTGTTCGCTACCGAAGTCAATAACTCCGAATTAGATTTCATTGGCCAAGCGAGTTTTCGAATTTCCACCTCCACACTCCAAGTAGAACTGGGTGGGATTCGAAATTTCTCTACTTTGTCTCGCTCCGACTCATTGCGTGTGGAATTTTGGGCCACAGAATCTCCCTATGACGGGGGGGGCTCGAAGGCACTTTGATTGGAGCCTGGCGCACTCAAAGACTAGGAGATGAATTTGATACGCTTCTACCTGGTGGGCAACTAATCGATCTGGTCCTGAACTTTAGCTTTCTCGGACTTCCAAGCAGCTTTGACTTTAGTACGCTCGTCTTAAGGGAATTTAGTGAATCGTGTGGGGAAATAGATGGATTTTGTGTTGTCGCATATCAGAGCTTCAGTGAAATTTCCGAACTAAACGATAGTAACGTCCGAATCATTGGCGGCGTCTTGCTAGACATCAATAACTCCAGCGCTAATATTTCGATAGACAGAATATTCAACGGATCAAGTCTTCGTAGAACTGGACAATTGCGAATCGAATTATGGGTGACTAATGAGAGGTATTCGGCTGGGCTATTGCGAGGTTTCAAAGCGAGCAGCATACAATTAGACTCAATTCAAGATTTGGATAGCACACTTGGTGCACGTGATTCCATTGAGCCTCTTAGTTTCAAAACAGAGTTTTTGGAACCGCCAGAAGAGTTTGATGACTATGTACTAGTTGTAGCAGAGCTAGATGATACATGTGGCACTGTAGACGGATATTGCATAGCGGAACATCGAACCATTGGCAATAATCTACCTGGTCCACCAACGAAGACGACTGCTAGCAGAGGTGAGTATCGAGAGTTCGTTGAGATTGAGTGGAATGCAGTTGATGTTGCTCATGGATATGAAATCTATCGATGTAACAGTTCGGAGCCAGATTCTTGCGAATTTTTGCTGTCAGTGGAAGAAGATGTCACTCAATTTCGAGATTTTGGGGTGGGCAGTTTCGATACTTTTGTATATGGAGTAAAAACTTGCAACTTTTTTGGGTGTTCAGACTTCAGTTTTTCGAATTTAGCCTTCACTCTAGCCGATGATCTCACCTCGGAATTTCGACCGACTTACAATCTGGGAGTTTTATTACTACCAGCTGTATATGTTGATGATGGCAGTGAGGTTCAATTTTATGAGGTTGAGCTAGTAGAGGTTCCAAGTGAAACTGGCTTGCTTTTCAGGCTTGCTAGCACATCGCAAGTAGAGGATCCAAGGCTTAATGGTATTCCGTCGTTTAACACCTCTGA
>JAKSCP010000113.1 GCA_022360535.1 Pseudomonadales bacterium
GGATTGTCGTCGGGCACACGACCATCGTCGTGCAAACGAATCACAACGCCGTTGTGATTGCTAAGGTCCTGCGCTGGATGCGCCATTAGTGCATCCCGATCACCCACTGGCGGTGCCATACGATCACCGGCAGTCAGAAACATGTACCCATTGCCGTCAAATACCAGCTTGCCACCGTAGTGACCAAAACCTTCCGCCTGAGTGGCGAAGATTTCTGTGGTGTTATTCAGTCGATCATTTTCAAACACGCCACGCGCAATAGCGGTTACCGAAGTATCCCCCTCTTCACGCGAATAGGTGAGATAGACCCAGCGGTTGTCACCGAATTCTGGATGAGGCACGACTTCGAACAAGCCGCCTTGTCCGCGATAAAACACATCAGGCACACCAGGGACTGCTTCTGGCAACAAATTACCGTTGCGCACGATGCGCAGGCGACCGGGTTTTTCGGTAACCAACATATCGCCGCCAGGCAACCAGGACATAGACCAGGGTTGAACCAGTCCATCGGTGACGGTCACGACTCGATAGTCATGATGGGCACTGGAGTAAATCTGGGCAACAGCGGAGGTAGTCACAGACACTACCAGGCCAAGACCCACAAGCTTTAACAATGAACGAAGCATAGGTTTCTCCTATTTAATATCAAAAGCAGGTTCGCATTAACGTCTGTTTGTTGGACCTGCCCACACAGTCAGGCCTCACAACCGCCACGTCAGTTCCTATCTGAGCTGATCATTATGACGGAATAGGGATAGAACAGGACGCCGATTATCGTATTTATTAGTGACTATGACCAGAATACGGGACTAACAATCCGATTATTGCGGGTTCAGGTACCCTCAGATTCTTATACTGCAATTCCACCCCATCAGTTCATTCCCGTTCGTTTTCATAGGGCCAAATCTGAGCTTTCTATCTCAAGCATGGACCGTGTTATCAGATGTGTTATTAAGTATTTATTTAATTAAGTAATTTCTTATATAATAGCTTCCATGAATGCCTTCGCCGCCCTCTCAGACAGCACTCGCCGTGACATCGTGATGCTGCTCGCCACCTCCGGCGAGCTGACCGCAACTGAAATCTCCAACAATTTCGACATGAGCGCACCAGCAGTCTCGCAGCATCTAAAAGTATTGCGAGAAGCCAATGTGGTGCAGATGAAAAAACAGGCACAGAAGCGTCTCTATAGCATTAACCAGTCAGGTATCAACGAAATCAGTGGATGGATATTGGAAGTTAAGAAGCTCTGGAGCAAACAGTCCGATACACTGGACAGGTATCTGTTAGACCTGCACAAAGCCGATCGCCGCAAGACCCGCCGCTCCAAAAATACCTAAGGCGACAACGAAACCATCGGGATCGATCTCGAATATCGTATGAACCAGTTCACTGGTATCGGCACGACGGCCATGAAAATGCCGTCGTGGCTGGTCTGGGATTTGGATTCTAGTTACTGGTGACGCTAAGGCCTGCAATTTCAGACGGCGAAGCTCTCAAAGCCGTGGCCACATGGTCAAAGAATTCCAATTCGGGATAACGTATGAAGGTGTCAGCACGGATCAGGCTGGCAAGACATTCTAAAATAGTGATCCTTTCCTCTTCACTGAGTTTTCGCGTAGCGTTGGCCAGTGTTCGTTCCAGAGACTGAGTCTCAAATACTTCCGAAGACGCAGCGGTCAGAATATCTGCCTCAGAAAATTGCTCACCAGTGATCTCTTTTAGTGCATTTTGCACATGGGTCACTTCGATCGACTCCACATTCGCATCCGCACGCGTTGCCCTAGCCAGCACTAGTAGCAAAACCTCTTTGAACAGGACTTCTTTGTTCTTACCTGCGGTACTGTCGCCAATGATCTCTTTGATAGTACTGAAATCGATAAGGGCCATGCTTACTCCTTGTTGTTTTTAGTTATTTCTTGTTAGTTCTTATTATGACGAGAAGAAGACTTCCCAGCCACAAAGTCGGCGGGCCAGAAATTGACTTCCAAGGGGTTTATTGTGGGGCTTTTAGACGGCGAGTGCCAGGTCTTGTTCACTCATATCGCCAACCGCTTCTGCAATCAGCTGTTTGATTTGCGCCTCACTGTTCATGTTGGTCTCAACATATTCGCAGCGGAGGAAGCTGAGGTTCTGCTCCTTATCATAGGCTACACCGAGCACCCGCACCCGATTCTCTATGCAGGAATCTTCAGAGAAACGCATCTGGCAATCCGTGATGATTTCAGACCCTTCCAGCTGATTGGCCAGATCGCCGTCAAACACAATCTTGGTGCCGGTTTCTGAAATATCCACCACTTTACCCTGAAAGCGCACCCCCAGATTCACAAACAACGTGACAGGAATCTCCTTGCGATTGGTAAGGTTGATGCGAATGGCTTTTCGCTGCTGTGAGTACTGCAATGTATCCGGGAATTCAAATTCACAGAATTTTGGCTTGCTGGTAAGTGATGCACCTTCGTCAGGCAGCAGCAAGGTAGATTTGAAGACAACCGAAATTCCCCCACTTCTTGCGCGGAAGAAAACCATATTGGTCATGGAGTGAGTCAGTTCATCGAGGATGTCAGAACTGACCGTGATCGTTCCAGCTTCAGGATCGATGCCGTAAAGTTTGGTGGAATGGGACGACAGGTGATTTCTCACCATAGACAAATAAAAGAAAGGCCACTCGTGCAAATACGCGGCCTGCAAAATCTCCTGGATTTCCGCCCCGTCTACGATCTCACGAGTCTTACCGCTGTCTAACTCCATTTCAAACGCCCTGTGCAGAACTTCTCGAAGTGATCACCAAGCACCAGGAATTACGACGTATTTTAACGGGAGCTTTAGGGGTTTTACTGTAGGAAAAATGCTGGCTGCCATGACCATTTTTAGTGCACAGCAAGAAGAATTCAAATTCGTAGGTTTGCAGAGATCACTATTCTGGGTTTCACGCCCCTATAGTGAGTGACAGAGTGGAAAAGCTGGCTAGGAAATAACAGCATGGCACCTGACCTGGGCAAGACTTGAATAGTGGAAGACGGATCTTTTGGATGCGGATGTAACTGAAACATACCACCAACGTCCTCACTGCTCTCTCCTGCATCCACATAGTAGGCGACAGACAACAGCCCTGCATGATTGTGTGGTTTACCAGCAAAACCTGCCCTACTCACCATGCACCACATCGACCCAACACTAAGTGAGTTTTCATTTGAGCTGGCGATTGTTTTCGAATTGGCACAAGGCTCAATGAGCTTCAGGATCAATTGCACATCTTCGTCTTGCTCGTGGTGCAATTTTTTATCAGAAAGCCACTTGTTGTCGAAGAAGGAGTTGCCACTTGGCATGTTTGAAACTTGATCTGGTTTATCAGCAGACCAGTTTACAAGCAGCTTACAGAGTCGGGCATTGACCTGATCCAGGTCCGGGAAACTGAACTGGTAGCACAGAGGCGTATTGCCCTGCTGTGCGACTAGTTCTGGCTCGGGCAGTTCCACAGAGTTTCTTGGCTGGGCTGTGTTATATTCACCGGCAGAACTGAAGCCTAGTTTTCGTCGTTTATGATCCAGTAGTCACTGACAACGTCATTATCCAGTTCGATGAACAGAGTTTCCCGCTGATCGGTTTTCAGATCCACATCAATAAGCGGGAACAACAATAACCGGACATCTCTGTTACCACGATTCTCGTACTTCCAGAGTTCTCCCCCTTCCTCACGAACAAGTTGGCTATCGGGATCACCGAAAGTAGTGTGAATCCAATCGCGGGTGGTAACACCCACTTCTACTTGCTTGGCATCGGCTCGATTAAAGGCTGTTCTTGTGTACTGGTGGTCGTGATCCCAGGACATGATACAGCCCGACAATGAGAGGGTTATAGCCAGTAGAAAAACACTGCGGATCATAGAATGCTCTCCTGATCGCTAACCGGTAGGGTTGAGCTGGGACCACACGAACGCACCCAACCATTCAACGAAGCGCCACGCGACAGAAGTTTGATTTTATCAGGGGTGGCAAGCAGAGTGCTAGGCAGCGAACCTGTCTTCGGGTTGTCGTGAACTTGAGCGGCCGCCCATCGGTTTCCAGGCATTGGTACCAGTCAGTCTCTCCGATTGGAACATCATAGACTTCGCCATATAGAAAAACTGCGTGACTGGTATTCTAAGCTGAGTGACCTGTTCTCGCTCGATAGGGTTATCGTCACCTCCTCTCAGAACAAACATATCTATTAGCACACAGTCCCCATCCAATGTGAAGTCATGTATGCCGTCCACGAAAATAGAATCAGGTGTCTTATCAACCGCTTTATCAACCGACTGTTTCATGTCCATTGTTCGCTCCGGGCTACTGCCAGTGCTAGTGACCCTAATACTCTACCCTTGGGGCAAGTTGTTGAAAATAAGGTTAAATCTGAATATATACGAGGAAAAATCGTAGCTAGAAAACTGATCCAGAACGCAGATAGCTGACAATTACAACGACTGCCTATACAGACCCTGCCTGGTGTCTTACCATTTCGATACTACCTCCGGTTACAACTTAAACCCATGCGAATCCACTCGAAACAGATCAGCATTCTCCACTCGTTTATCGTTTTATCAGGTCTTCTCCTCACACCGCTATCATTCGCCGCTGCATCAGAACAACGAGAAGCAGCCCTGGAGCTTTTCGACCTGATCAATCAGCGGTTGTCATATATGGAAGATGTAGCCCTATATAAAGCACAGCGCAACCTCCCTATTGAAGACAAAGAAAGGGAGGCGGTCGTTATTGCCAATGCTGCGCAGTCGGCTGCGATGAGTGGAATTGAAGTGACTTCAGCGGAGCAATTTTTCGCCACTCAAATAGAAATGGCAAAGTTCATTCAATGGCAGGTATTGGAAATGCACACGGCCCAGCAGATAGAGGCCGCTGCACCCAGAGATTTGGCCGAGGAGATACGCCCGGCATTAAATGGGTTGGGAGATGCCATGCTGGAATCGATTGGTGATTATCTGGAAAGCTTCGGGCCTGTTGCTGCTGATCATCGAGCTTTATTCGATCAACAAATTGATAATGAGTATTTGCAGTCAGATCAAAAGAGGATTTTGTTTGACGCGTTAGGGCGTTTACGGCTTGAGGAGAAGTTCAACTAACGGAGTCAGAGCAAAAATACAGTGCAGCATTTTTGCTCGGCCCCTAACTTTGGTTCATTTTTTGATATCTCTCTCAAGCCTCTAAACCCAGCTCCGGCCTTCCGCTATCCCATATTGAAGATAATGACTTCTGGCGATTTCAGCAGGATCCATTCCATCCGGGACAAC
>JAKSCP010000375.1 GCA_022360535.1 Pseudomonadales bacterium
AGTCGAGCAATCCGTCATATCAAAATGAATGCCAATGACTTTGGTATCGATGCTGATCGCATTGGTGTCACAGGTGGCAGTGCCGGAGGTCATCTTTCATTGATGCTGGGACTGAATTCCGATGATGGTGACGCAAACGCTGAAGACCCTGTGCTGCGCCATGATAATCATGTTGCTGCCGTGGTTTCCTACTTCCCACCCGTCGATCTGCGCAACATTGCCGGGCCGAGCGAACGTTTTCCTGCTTTGGATTTTCCGCCTGCGAAAGCGGCAGCTATTTCGCCAATTTTGCTGGCCGATCCTTCAGATCCACCGACCCTGCTCATTCATGGCGACGCGGATGAGTTGGTTCCAATCGCGAACTCGGAAGAGATGCAGGCAGAATTCAGGAAACAAAATGTTGTTTCTGAATTCATCACCATACCTGGTGCTGGTCATGGTTTCCGCGGAGAAGACGCCAGGCATGCCAGCAGGGCGCGCCGTGAGTGGTTTGTGGAGTATCTTGGGGATTAACTATTCGTGCTAGCGGAGGATATGGAAGGACAAAGATAATCCTTCCACTGCTTCGGCAACCGATCCGGACGATCAGATCAGCATGTGTCGACGCCGATGATGGCTCGCAGGGCGCTGAGGTCGGTTAATTCAATCTCTCGGTTATTTACTTCAATCAGTCCTTTCTTTTGCAGCGAAGTGAATATCCGGCTGACAGTTTCTACAGTAAGCCCTAAATACTCTCCGATATCACTTCGTGTCATCGGTAGCAAAAATCGTGTAGGGGAGAGCGATACACGCGCATAACGAGAAGAGAGTCCGAGCAAAAACGAGGCTGTACGTTCTTCGGCACTGTAACTACTCAACAAGGTATGAATCTGCTGATCCTTCGCAATCTCATTGCCCATGATGGCGAAAAAATGATGCTGTAGATTGGGTAATTGGTGGCTCAACTTCTCCAATTGTGAAAAAGGTATTTCACAAATAGAAGAATGCTCTAAAGACTGCGTTGAATTCGAATAGTGTTTGCTGGCTATACCATCCATGCCGATAATCTCGCCAGGGAGATAGAAGCCGGTGACTCTGCCTTGGCCAGTATCGCTCAGGACATAGGATTTAAAGCTGCCAGAGCGTACTGCAAAAACCGATCGAAACTCATCGTTTTGTCGATATAGATGGTCACCCTTTTTAAGAGGGCGATTGCGCTCAACTATCTCATCTAATTGGTGAATTTCTGTTTTGTTAAGCGCGATGGGTAGGCACAGTTCATTCAGCCGGCAACTGGCGCAGGAGATATTGGAATTGTGCGGACAAATCTTCTGCGTCGCAGATTCGTTGCGTACCGATAGAGACAATTCGTCCAGTACAGATTCTTTACCCTGTATACTCGGTGTGTTCATGTTATCTCCCTCAAACAGAGGCGATAAGTTTGCCACTAATTGGGTTCGCGCACAATTTGGAATGGCTCCGTAGGCTACAAAATTTCGCACAGTCACAAGATGTTACATTGTGCAGTTTTCCTGAAAATTAGGCTTTAAAACAGCAACTTAGTTATTATTGATCTAGAATAAGGGCTTGCCTTTGCTGATAACTAAACTGAGCACTGGGATTGAATGACCCCATTGGAGGTACCGCTTGAATCTACAACACATCTTAGTCGTTATTGAGCCGGACAGTGATGAACAACCCGCTCTGGCACGGGCAACGGATTTGGCCAAACTGGCTGATTGCAGACTGGAACTGATGTTGGCAGATCATTCTCCCTACTTGGAGGATGGTTTTTATTTTGATCCGATGCAGGCGAAAGAACTCCGACAGCAACATGGCGAACGCAGACTGACTGAATTGGAAAACATCGCAGAGCCGCTACGGAATCAAGGTCTGGAAATCAGTTGCACAACGGCTTGGGGAAATCCTGCGCATGACGAAATCATCGCACGCATCAACAGCAGTAATCCTTCGTTGGTCATTAAGGCAACGCGTCACCACAATAAAGTAGCTCGACTGTTGCTATCGAATTCTGATTGGGAACTGATCAGACACTGTGCGGCACCGCTGATGCTGGTGAAGACCGAGCCTTGGCAATCCCATCCCAAAATCCTTGCAGCGGTGGATCCTTACCACGTGCATGACAAACCAGCGTCGCTGGACAACAAACTCATTGCTGAATCCAGGTATTTGGCCGAGCTGGCGGAGGGTGAAGTGCACCTGTTTCACTCTAACTGGGTGCCCCCGCTATCAGGTGTCTATGCTTTGGTGCACGATGTGCAGCTGGATATTGATTTGCTGCACAAGCTGGCAGAATCTAATTCCATCGCTGAAAGCCACTGCCACTGGTCTTCAGACGAAATTGTGAAATCGCTGCCAGAGACGGTGGAGCAACTTGGGATTAACCTCGTTGTCATGGGGGCAATGTCTCGTTCCAGACTGGACGAGTTTTTATTGGGAAATACAGCAGAGCGTGTGCTGGATAGTCTGGAATGTGACGTATTGTTGTTTCGCCCAGACAATTAGCGCTGTTCTAGTCGTCCTTGCCAACATGCACGGTCATCACATCACAGGTGGAGCCGTGCAATACCTTGATAGCCGTCGAGCCCAACAGAATCTTCCAGCCAGAATGTCCATGACTGCCGATTACAATTGCATCTACACCAAGCTCGTTCGCCAGATTTCGAATCTCCGGTGCGGGTGCGCCTAATAGGGTATGTACACGGTCTGGTTCGATCGCAAGCTCCTGGCCAATTTTTTCCAGTTTCTGTTCAGCAAACTTAATGGCTTCCTGTTGCAATTCACTGACATTCACCGCGTAGATATCCATGCTGTAGGCGGCAGCGACAGGTTCTACAACGTGTACTAGATGCAATTTACTGCTTTCACCCGCAAGATCGGCTGCGGTCTTGATCACTTTCTTTGAATCTTCAGATAAATCAACAGCAACTAGAACGGTGTTGTACATGATTACGCTCCTAAATTGGCGACTCGTGATTAGAGTGCTCTCTTACTATTGAACCTTAATCGTCGTTTAGCCGCTTGACCTATGTCAAGAGGGGAGTCGAGTGTTCAGGCCGTAAGACATTCGTTATAGATAAGGGCTGAATAACCATGCGGCTGCGTTGCGAAGCCTTATGGGGAAAGACATGTTTGTCAGCTCTCTTTCAACTAGTTGTGTGGACTCTGCAAGTTGTTGCTTGAAGTAGCTTTCCAGTTGGGCTGCAAATTCAATGCTAAACACTTCGACACCCAGCTCGAAATTGAGCCGTAGTGAGCGCGGGTCCAGGTTCGCCGACCCAATCAAGCTGTACGTGTGATCTATCAGTATCGCTTTCGTATGAACAAACGGGGCAGGTTGTAGATACACTGGTAAATTCTTGGCAAGAATCTGCTTAAGATTATGCTGGGCGGCATAGTGTGCCAGGTGGATGTTCGTGCGCTCGGGAAGAAATATTTTCACATCTACGCCCCGGTGCAGCGCACTCTGCAATGCCCCAACTAACTCCGGGAATGGCAAGAAATAGGGAGTCATTATCCAGACCCGCTTCTGCGCCACAGCAACAATGCCATTGAGTACTTCATTTAACTGGTCGAGGTTCTCGCTTGGGCCATCGAGAATGAGCCGCGTCCAAACATCGGACTCAGACTGATTCTGATTACTTGGCGTGAAATGCACCTGGTCGTCTTCGATTGTGCAGTGATTCCAATCTGTGAGAAAAGCGCGCTCCAAATCGTCTACGATTTTGCCGGTCAGCCGGAAGTGCAGATCTCGAGCGCACTTGGGGTTGTGTGGCAGATCGATGCGGTGTCGATCACTGATATTCTGACCTCCGGTGTAGGCGAGCTTGCCATCCACGACCAGAATCTTTCGGTGATTCCGCATATTGATATGCAGTGACGGAGGAAAAAAACGTAATGGATTGAACAGCTCGAATCGTAGCCCGCTTTTTCTAAGCTTTCTCAGTGCTGAGGGTGGGTAAACGATGCTGGCAAGACCATCAATGATGATTCGCACATCAACTCCACGTTCTTTGGCGGCAGTCAGGCTCTGGATGAACTTTTCTCCGGTATAGTCCTTTTGAAAAATATAGGTGGATAAGAAAATTCGATCTGTAGCCTTGCCAATATCGTCCAGCATTGCGTCAAAGCAAGCTTCGCCATTTTCCAGTAGTTGTATTTCATCGCAGGAATGCAACCCTTTTTTGGTCACTGATTGACCGATGAGGCAGTAGGGGTGTGAGGAAGAGGCGTTGGGATTGTCAATGCACGGGGTATCATCATGCAGTTTTGTGGGGTGATAGGTTTCCTTTGCCTTGTCCTTAAAGCGATTAATACCGAATACCAGATAGGTGATCGGTCCAATAATGGGAATCATGCAGAAAACAACCCACGCCAATGCGGATTTGCTGTCTCTTTTGCTCAGCAGTGCATGGATAGCAAAATAAACACTGGTTCCTTCGATCAGGATGGCCAGTAATAGGTTTAGAATCTGATTCAAGGCAAATTCATCTCACGAATTACTCTGGCAATGAGTCATCAATTCTGAGGTCTGCCATTAATGCACAATGGTCAGACAACTCTCGCCAGGGCTCGGTGGTTAATACACTAACCTCACCAATAGAAAACCCCCTCACATAGATTCGGTCCATCGGCAGGAAGGGTGTCATGGCTGGGAAAGTGGCAGCGGGCCGCTTGTTGATCTCTTCATGCACTTCTTTGAGAGCGCACTGTTGCTTCAACTCCCTGTGTGCACTCTTGCGCCAGTCGTTAAAATCTCCGGCGAGGATGAGGGCATCTTCGGTGGGAACTTCTTCGTTTATATAGTTGACCAGATTCCGTACCTGTTTGCGCCGTTCGTGTTCAAACAACCCAAAATGAACACATAGCAAATGTACATCGTTCTGCAGTTGTCCGTGCAGAACTCCGCGCTGGGAGAAGGGCAGGTTAGAGACGTCAATATTAGTGAAGTTCGAAAATGGCAACTCGCTGAGAATGGCATTGCCATGATGACCATGCTGGTAGATCGCGTTTCTGCCGTAGGCGTAGTGATCCCATACCGAGTCGGCCAGAAACTCAAACTGGTTCGTTTCCGGCCAGTCGTTTATCGAGCGTCTGTGCTTTTCATTCTCACCAATGACTTCCTGCAGGAAAACAATGTTGCTGCCAGATTCCCGCAGCTTGTCCCGAATTCTATCCAAGGTAAAACTTCGATTTCCCATCGAAAAACCCTTATGAATATTAAGTGTAAGTACCTTGAATGATTTCATTATTTGACGATATCGGTGGCAAATTTGACGTGGGTCAACGGCCATTATTTCAAGCCGGGCTACATTTATCCATGAATACAGAGAGGTGTACTGATGGATATCAAGCAATTTGAAAGCGAACTGATTCAGCTTAAAAGCGAGTTGCAGTCTCGTGTGAGTCGAACGCACAAACATATCTACCAGAAAGACCAACCTGTGAGTGCGAATTTCAACGAGCAAATCAAAGAAACGGAAAACGACGGTCTGGTGATGGCGCTGGAAGCCGAGGGGCTGGAAGAAATCGCGCAAATAGACCGCGCTTTGTCACGCATTCAGGATGGCAGCTTCGGGCAGTGTCAAAATTGTGGTAAGGCGATTGATGAGGCCAGACTTGAGGCAATTCCTTATACCTCTAACTGCATCGCTTGCGCCAGTTAAACGAGTTGTTGAACCCCAGCCAATATTGAACCCATAGGCGGCGCTTGCAATAATGCGGGTCCTGACGGTCCTGCCGTCAGAGCCAATTGCGCACAGAGGAGCTTTCGCAAATGAAATCGATTGACAAAATAATGGTCGTCATTGACGCCAATGAAGATTTTTCTCAGGCACCTGATGGCTTACCGATTGAGCTTCGTAAAGCACTGCGACTGGTGTCTGATAAGAACACGGTGACCATTAAGCTGATTAGCGTCGGATACGAGCGCTATCTGTCTAATAATTTTCGCAGCATTGGTTACGACTACACCAAGCTCCGGCAGGAATATGTAGATCGCCTGTCGGCTACTATGGAAGAACTTGTAGCCGGTCTTAAAACGGATGGTTATGACATTGAATGTGAAGTGG
>JAKSCP010000390.1 GCA_022360535.1 Pseudomonadales bacterium
AATACCTCCTGTGAGTCTCCTTTGAAGCGAACTGTTAGATGGTTCCCCACTTCTGGATTCATATAGTAGATTTCCGGCGGTATTTCTATTCGCGCGTAGTGAAATCTCGAGTCTGCAACCACACCTATGATGGTTAAATTGGCAAATACAGGACCGTCTACTCCAACATTGGCGCTAACAATTCGACCAATGGCTTCTTCAGGTGAACCAAGGCCAAGCAGCCGGACAGCCGACTCGTTGATGATTAGGTTGAAGTTTAGCTGTTGTTCCAGATTGTCGGCCTGACGTATTAGCGGTATGTGATCTTGCTGAACTGCTTCTTCGTAAGCCCTGCCTGCAACAACAGGTATTTCATAGGTATCGAAAAATTCGCTGTCAATATAGTTTAGCCTTGTACTGACGACGGTAGCAGAGAGTGTGTTGTCGGCCCCAGCTTCAGGCAATAGTGTTAGCTGCCTTCGGACACTCCCTCCTTGAGCAGGTCTTAACATTGATAAGCTAGAGTTAGTAACTCCTTCTATGCTGTCGATTTGTTGTTTTAGGACAGTGCTTTTGTTTCCCATTCCTAGCTGCGTGTCTGGTACATTCCGCACATTTTCAATGACTAAAAGCTTATCGGGGTTGAACCCCAAGTTGGTACTGCTAGCAAATCGAGACTGTAAATAGACAAAAATAGTGGCAACAATTAGTGACACAGAAACCGTAAACTGAAGAATGACCAGAATGTCCTTCAAGCTGTATCTACTTATTGAAGAAGCCGTATGGCTCTTTGACAACGACCTGATAGGTTTGAACCCAGATAGAACAATGGCAGGATAAAAACCACCTAACACGCCAGTAAGCATTACTATCCCCGCCAGAGAAAAGTAGGTAATTGGCGATCCATAATCGAGTGATAGAGTATTACCTGTAAAGGAAGTATAGACCGGCATGATGAGTTCCAGTGCAACGAGCCCCAAAACAGTCGCCATGAGCGCTATAAAAATGGCCTCACCTAAAAATTGCGCCACTAGAACCGACCGTTTCGCTCCCATGATTTTGCGCATTGCGACTTCTTTTTTTCGTTGTGTTGATTTAGCGAGCGTCAATACGGCGAAGTTCACACAGCCCACTGCTAATACCAGACTGGCTATAAGTACGAAAATTAGATTCGCTACCCTGCTACCTGAATTTTCATTGTCTTCATTTGACCAGGGATCAAGATAGATATCACTGATCGGCTGCAAACTGTATTTCAGAATGTCGCTGGCAGCGTACTGCCCTTGCCCTGACATGGAATCAGGGAGCTCCGCGTGGAGGTTAATGAATTCAGGCAGACGACTGTTTATCTCTTCTACTTCAAAACCGTCAGCCAACTTTACATAGGTACTCCAAAAGCTATTGACCCACGAATTCAGGTCTTCGGGCACTGATGCTACGTCCAATAAGGCTAATGCAGGAACGCGCAGTATTGAATTGACATTTGACACTCTGTAAACCGCTGTAACTCTAAAATCTCTAGCCGGTGTCAAATAGCTGCTAGGAATTGAGATTGTCTCGCCTATGGGATCGTTAGGGCCAAAAAATTTAGTTGCTAGTTCTTCACTTAGCCCAATACTATTTACCGTTGCTAAAGTCCCTTCCAAACTGCCGGAAATCATTTCCAAATTAATAAGTTCAGCAAACTCCTTATCTGCATAGGTTAGCAATTCATGGTATACCGCATTATTTACAGACAAATCAGTCGTGAACGTCCGAACCCTGGTTGCAGCTTCGACTTCCTCAGGAAAAAAACTATTGATTGCGGGCAATACCCCTAAAGGCGTGGCCGCGGATTTGACCACTTCGCTACCTGGCATTCTGTGTTCATTGTTGACTCGGAATATTCTGTCAGCGTCATCCCAATGTTGGTCATAGCTCAATTCGTTTTGAACATAAAGCGTGATCAAGATACAGGCAGCTAGACCAACTGATAACCCGATAATATTGATGAGGCTGAAAAGTTTGTTCTTCAGCAGATTGTTAAAGGCAGTTATGAAGTAATTTCTAAACATGGACTGGCGCCTATTCATACCTCAATGCGTGAATCGGGCTGCGCCTTGCAATGCGGGTGGTATTACCCACCACTGTCACCCACATCAAGAGTAAGGAAAGCACACCAACGGCCAGACAAATTGGGAACAACCAGAAGCTATCGATACGATTAGCGAAGCCTTCCAGCCAACGGATCATGACGTACATTGTGAAGGGCCAGGCAATCAGGTTGGCAACTAGCACTGGTTTCGAAAATTGCCAGACAAGAAGACGCACGACATCTTTCACTTTCGCTCCCATCACCTTTCTTAAACCAATTTCTCTGGTGCGACATTCAATTGCGAATGCCGACATGCCAAGAATCCCCAGGCAGGACAAAATGATTGCCAGCAGAGAGAACCCTGCCAACATGCCACTTTGTGTGTCCACGTCAGCAAACTGTGAATCCATAATCTGCTCCACGAACTCCACACTCAGAGTGGCATCTTCCATTACCGAAGACCAGACACCTGTGAGAGAGTCAAGAATGGCCTGAAGTTCGCCTTCAAACCTGATAGTCAGATTCAGCGCCCATCGCGGATCAAAAAAATACACTTCCGGCTGGATTTCTCCGCGGGCATCATGGAAGCGTGAATCTGCTGCCACACCAAC
>JAKSCP010000300.1 GCA_022360535.1 Pseudomonadales bacterium
GTGATGGCTTCTCTGGCATTCGTTAAACAGATTGCTGATGAACAACTTAAGCAACTTCGTGACATCACTAGTGAAGGCTTGTCGATTCACTTCTCTGAAGAAGAAGCCGAACTGATGACCCACTCACACGAGCGTATCAACATATTCGACTTCGGCGGCCCATTAAGCTTTGGGGCTGCAGCCGATGTGGGTCACCAGGTGCGCGAGAAGTCTGGCAAGTTGAGTCAGGTTACAATCCTCGACTTCCAGCAGGTACCATTCATTGATGTGTCTGCAGCACGGGCTGTGGAAACGATTGCCAACGACGGCAAAATTTCCAATAAGTTGGTATACATCTCCGGCATGAATGAAGAATCGCGGGGTGTACTCCAAGGTCTGATGGGCGATGTGGTTCCTAAAGAACACTTCTTTGATATTCGCCGTGACGCAATCGCCGCCGCTGTAGAATTCGTGGAGTCCACTGAAGAGGAAAAGTCTGAACAGGTTAGCGCTGAACCAGCGCTAGCCTGATTTCGAAACACAATTAAGCAGTTCTAGTAACTGCTCATACAGAGCACTAACCAAGCTGGCCAATCCCCTCTAGAATTTTTGACCAGCTTGCACTGCAAGCAAGACTAACCATAGAGTTGAAGCAGGTGGCTGACAAGTTATCTGCTTTTTTTGCTTCGAGTTTCTATATCTAAATTACAGACAAAGAAAAGCCGGACTCTAAAAACTGCAAGAGCCCGGCTAGTAAAGAGTGGGTTAGTTAAGCTGCTTACTTACAGCTCGAAGTCCATTCCGTATCCGATAACGAATTTCACTTCGTCGTTGTCACGTGTTCCAACGCTGGCATAGTCCTCGATACCGTCGTTGTTGTCATCATCACCTAATGTGGTTGTGGTGATCATGCCGAAAAAGCCATCTTTCGCGATGCTGATGTTGAAATCCCAGTAGTCATCAGTTGCACCGTTAAAGGCGTACATGAAATCACCTTCGTGGAAGCCAGCGTGCAGCCCTATTTCGACGCCACTATCCAGGGGAATGGTGTAATCCAGTGATGTATAGGAGGCCTGTGCAAAACCAAAATCTTCACCTGGACCTTCGTCGGGCTCAGCATTGGCCAGCAGTGAGAGTTGGGCGCTGAAGTTACCGTATCCGATCGAGGCATAAACTTCACCAAAGTCGAATCCAGCATTGGAATCGTAGTTGTAGTAGAGGTAGCCGAAGTCATAACTGATGTCACCAGCTTCGCCGGCGTAACCGAAATACATATCGTGCTCATAGGAATACACATCATCTGAGTCATAAGACACATTGGATGCCCAGGTTCCTGCGTAGAAACCACTTTCAGATGCGTAGTCGATACCACCCTGGATGGCGCCTTCGTTGATTGACTGGGTCAGGCCACGCCAGATGTAGTTATTGGTCGCAGTGAAATTCGCGGACCATTCCTGTGCCTGAACGGCGCTGGCTGACATTAATAGTCCAGCAGCTACCAGCGAAGCAATTCGAGTTTTCATATCTTGTCTTGTCCCTTGATTGGTTCAAATGTGAAAGGCAATGCATGCCACCTGGGACAGTGTTGAGCAAGAACTGAGCCAAGACGCTTAAGGCCAGAAAACTAGGGGCTTGGGGCTGTTTTTAAAGAATGGGGCGCCGCCCGATCCCATGTCAATACGCACCAATACGGTGCGTGGAAATCGGGCTTCGCCCTCAATTAATGCGACTATTTAGTGCAGAAAGTAATTGCGGTTTGCGGGCAATAAAAAGGGTAGCCGAATACATCGAATGCCATTGCTGATCACCACATCGAGCGATGATTACCATGTCATGCTTTCCCTCTTTCTATTGTTATTTGAATGGGTGTCCTTTAAGTGCTTGGTAGGAAAACTACTTCGGTACGCGGTGCAGGGCGCACACCTTGTTACCCGCGGGGTCACGCAGGTAGGCGATGTAGAGCTGCACGCCGGAGCCTTCTCGAATTCCCGGGGGGTCTTCACAGTCAGTACCACCGTTGGCCAAACCTGCGGCATGCCAGGCATCGACGGCTTCGGGGCTGGTAGCCGCAAAACCTAAGGTACTGCCATTGCCATGGGTTGCAGGTTCACCATTGATCGGATCGGTAATGCCAAACACACCTGATTCCGTGCGATAGAAATACCGACCTTTAGGGTCCTGAACCGGTTCACCGTGACCTAGTGCACCAAGTGTGGCGTCGTAAAACTGTTTAGACGCCTGCAAATCATTTGCGCCTAACATCACGTGACTGAACATCTATTACTCCTTCTTCTTTATTTATAGTTATTACTACTAGCTGGGATCTAATCGCAAGAATCTTCGTGGTGGAAACCCGGTACGAAATCGAAAATTGAATCCAAATGAATACTCTTCACTAACTCTGGCGAGTTCATCCCCTTCCAGGGGCACAGCAACGTGGGGCTCGAAGCTTTCTTCACCGGGCATCTTTACTTCCACATTGGGATTATTGATTGCATGACGATACCAACGCCGTGGCCAGTGATTCACTGCAATATAATTATTGCCGTCGATCTGCTCGAGGCGTAACACCCGCTCGTGACGTTCGTTATCATTGTTGAAGGTAGCCAGTACCAGAGACGTACTGCCCTGGGGTTGTAAATATCCCAGCCGTGCTTCGAAATAGGCAACATAGCCTGCATAGACCAGAAACAATCCAGCAAATCCGATCAAACCCCATTTCACCGCTTTGTTTGTTGTCATAGCGTGTCTCGCTTAGTCGATTAACCAAATTTCAGGCGCTCGATTATACGACAAGAATCATCAGTGGAAAGTCAGGCAGGCAGACGATTAGTCGCCCCAGCCAACAGACTACGGCGATCTTATTCGACATATGACGAGAAATGCTGGAAGTATGCATTCTTTCACTGATAATTGGGTGGAACTCCTTAACCACTTCGTTTCAATTTCATCCGCATCAGGAATCTGGTTAAATGCTAAAACAGCAAGTAAACGTATCTGGAGAACGCTCCATGAACAAAACTCTTGGCTGCACTTTTTATCCTCCTCTCCGCCTATCGGTTCTGGCTCGATGGCTACCACTATTAACTTTCACGATCACAGCGATTACTGCAGAAGCTCAAACTGATTGGGCTTACTGGGGCGGCACTAAAGCCTTCAATCGCTACTCCGCTGCGGATCAGATCGACGCAAGCAACGTCGACAACCTGGAGATTGTCTGGCGGCGACCGGCGGTCGATAGCTCGCTTACCGATACTTTTCCGAGACTGCGCGTTCCCAGAAACCTTCGAGCAACACCGATCTATGTTGATGGAGTCCTGTACGCCTCCAACGGAATTGGACTGGCCGAGGCTATCGATCCTGCAACGGGCCGAACTCTCTGGACCCAGCAACTGGACGAAAACACTTTCGAAAATGTGCGAGGTACCAGCTCTCGCGGAGTAGAGTTCTGGAACAATGGTTCAGACAGTCGTTTATTTGCAGTAAGACAAGGCAACTTGTATGCCCTGGATCCACAAACTGGAGAGAAGGTTAGCGCATTCGGTGACGGAGGAATGGTGAATCTGGTTCCAGCGGGCGCCAACACTTTCAGTCTGGTCTCCAGTGGACCGCTAATCGTTAATGACGTGATCATCATTACCGGCACAGTAGATGGTGCTGGTGATAGCGGGACCCAGTGGCGCGGTGTGGCATCGGAAGACGTCCGCGGCTTCGATGCCAATTCGGGTGAGCATCTTTGGACATTTCATGCCGTGCCAAGGGAAGGCGAATTTGGAACCGATACCTGGGGCAATGATTCCTGGCGTGAGTCGGGTGATCTTGGATCCTGGTGTTGCCTCTCCGCCGACGAAGATCTGGGCTATGTTTATGTTCCGTTTACCGCGCCTACTGCAGCGTACTATGGAGGTCACCGCCCTGGGGATAATCTTTATTCCAATAGCCTGGTGGCGATCGATGTCAGCACTGGCGAACGAGTCTGGCATTTTCAGATGGTGCATCATGATGTGTGGGAGTACGACAACGTCGGGCCACCTATCCTCGGCGATATCGTGGTGGAAGGTCGACCAGTCAAAGCCGTGATGCAGGCAAACAAGACAGGTTGGGTATATGTTTTTGATCGGGTAACCGGTGAGCCGGTTTGGCCCATCGAAGAATTACCCGTACCGCAATCTGACGTGCCAGGTGAACAGCTGTCCCCTACCCAGCCCTTTCCAACCAAACCGGCACCAATCGCCTCCCAAGGCATCACCGAGGCAGACATTATCAACTTTCCCGAGATTGGTCAGATCGCCCGCGCTACCGTGGCAAACTTTGTGATCGGGCCGATCTTTACCCCACCAACGGTGATCAGTGATGAACCTGGCGGCAATCAGGGAACCCTCACCTTGCCTGGTTCCTGGGGGTCAGCTAACTGGAATACCGGGGCTTTCGATCCGGAAACCGGTTACTACTACGGTTTTACCAATGACATTCCTCGAGTCTATCGGCTGGAAGCTACTACCGAGCCCGACGCGCAGATGGATTACTGGAGCCCCAATCGGGAGGCGCCCTATCTGGATGGGATACCCCTCACCAAACCACCCTGGGGCCGCATCACTGCTATCGACATGAATAACGGTGAACATGTGTGGCAAGTGGCGAACGGCGATTCACTAAGTGATCATCCCGATCTCGATGAGTTAGACCTGCCGACCCTGGGCATTGCCAGCCGTCCCGCCAGCCTGGTGACCAAGACGCTGCTCTTTATGGGTGATGGCAGCAACAACCACGGTGGCACACAGCCGAATATGTGGGGCACTTCCTTTCGGGCTTATGACAAGATGACCGGCGAAGTAATTTGGGAAACCCAGTTGCCATCTGGCACAACTGGCGCACCAATGAGCTATATGCATGAAGGCAAACAATACATCGTTGTTGCTGTTGGAAGCCTGGGAGACGACCCGGAGTTAGTAGCGTTAGCGTTGCCTTAACAGTTAGAGCGCAATAAGCTGCTGGAGAAGGGGTATAACTAGAGCAGCCATTACAATCCCAACCATCCATTGCAACAGAGTAAATTTCGCATCTAACTTTGCACTGAGTTCGGCAAATTTCGTTTCATACTTGGCATCGTACTCTGCAAAGCGTGCATCAATAGCTGCATTCTGTTCGGCAAATTGAGCTGCGAGATAGTCTTTTGTAACCAGCTCTTCCAGATTCACGTTAAATGCCTCAGTTAGCACTTCCGCTTGCACTTCAGCTTGTTTCAATGGCATCCCCGCCTCTTCCAGCCTGCGCACAAACTTGTGGGTATCAAATGTCGTGATCGCCATGGGACTCTCCTTGTCTCTCGCGATTCGGTAATCTCAGTATAGTTACGCCTGTCCGAAGAAAGCAAGAATCCCTGCAACCCAAGATAAATCTGCAACTACGGAGGCTGTCGAGCTTCTTATGGCGCAAACTATGGCGCTAGACTAGATCGGGCTTGCGTTCCCCAATGCCCATTCTGCAATGTCACGATATAAAGAGACTCGTAGGTACCAATGATCTCGTCGTCAGCGTTGTAACGCTGAAACACGGTTTGCACATGCACCTTGCCTTCTGCAGCCATAACCACATCCCGGCTCAACCAGGCACTGTGGTCCCAACCTGTTCGGGGCAGACGTTCAAAAGTGGCTCCTTGAGCAAACTCCTGCGCTGAATCCCACACGGTTACACTGCCACTGGCGAAGCGCACATGGGGATAGTTCAATGTAGTTGCCCAGGCTTCCATGTCTCGACTATTAAAATGCAGCATGAATTCATCCAGTGCAGTCATTGCACCAGCAATGGCTTGTTCAACAGCGTCGTCCTGCGCATGAACAAGAGATTGTGAAACCAGTAATCCCAACACGCCAAGACAAAGTAATCGAATTCGTTTCATGGTAGTTCCTTAATATGCAATGCTGGTTCTTAAAGTCAAAATATTGCGAGTGGATTCATGGGAGACCCGGTACCTCCCTCAACACGTAAGGGAGAGCCAACAAATAGAAACTCCCATCGATTCCTTTCTGTCGCTGCTTCTGCCAGGTCATCCAGATCAAGATTGTCCAAGATAGGCATACCCAGCCCAACCAGTACCAATTCATGCAGAGGATTAATCAAGCCTTCTACGCCACTGGGCATCACATCGCTCACACCGTCGGAACCGATCACAGCCACATCACGTTCCTTGAGCCACAATGCCAGGGAAGCGTGAGAGCCGGCGGCCCTGCCGATGAACATCCACTCCCCTTGTTGCCGCACTCGCTCCCAACGCCCGGTCCGAATCAGCAATACATCGCCGCTGCCAATGCGCACACCGGTGCGTGCTTCCCATTGTTCGAGATCTTGTGCCGTTATTGCCGTGCCTGGTTCCAGGTACTCCACGCCTCGCAGCCAGGGTATATCCACCAGGATTCCGCGGGTGAAAATGCCTTCGAATGCATTGTGTATTCCCAAGCGCCCGGCACCGGATGCTTCCAGCTCCTCCACAGAAAACCCATTGTACATTTGTCCTTTGTGGGCAAAGTGAGGCAAACCATCGATATGTGAGTGGGCGAATCCATGATACTGCACAGAGTACTCATCGCCTGCTACTTCATGCTCGCCGAAACGAGACACGGAGAGTGAATGCCGAAACGGATTGCCATTCATGGGTCTTTGTTCCTTGTCGGCAAACCGCGACATGGAAACCGAAATACCATCTTGCACCAGCTGTGAGGCTTCGATACGTTTTTGTGGTGTGATCAGGTTAAGAGTGCCTTTCTCATCCTCGGCTCCCCATCGGCCCCAATTGGAAATGTCCTGCATCCACTGATCGAATTCTGCTCGTGACACGGGCTCTGCGGTTTGGGCGTGGCCTGTACTTACGGGGCTGAATAGCAATGTGATAAGTAACAGACAGTGGTGGCGCGCTGTTGGCTTGAAGATCATGGCTCACTCCTTTTTGGATTGACCGGGCTGGCGGAATGCCGTGATGGGTAAGGCCAAATTTAGCATACCGGGCTCAAATTGTGCTGTGACCCTGATGCAGCCCATTTACCGCGAAACAGTGACATTGCCAACTGGACAAAGCAGCCCTTGCAGCATACCTTTGAGATTGCACTGAATTGACTCTATATAAGAAGCAAGAATAAGAGGAACCCCATGGTTTGTAGCACCCGCCCAGCTCTTTTAACGACCGCGGCACTGTCGGCGCTTCTTTCCTTTGCAGCGCTGGGCCAGAACACTATCGAGAATTACAACCCGGTGAGTGATGATCGCCTGATCAACCCGGAAGCGCACAATTGGCTGTCCTATCGAGGAAATCTGGAAGGTTGGGGATTCAGCACCCTGGATCAGATCACCGATCGCAACGTGGATGAGTTGGAACCGGTGTGGTCTTTTTCCACTGGGATGCTGGGGGGTCATGAAGCACCACCCATCGTTAATGATGGCGTTATGTTTGTTACGACACCGGGCAACCTGGTGTATGCCATCGATGCCGCCACTGGAGACTTGTTATGGCGCTATCAGCACGACTTGCTGGAAAACTACATCGCTTTTCATCGTACTAATCGCGGTGTCGCGTTGTATGGCGACAAAGTTTATACAGCAACACTCGATGCCCGTGTTATTGCGCTTGATGCCAGCACTGGTCGCAAGCTGTGGGATACGACGGTACAGGATAATTATTTCGGCTATTACATCACGATGGCACCCCTGGCTATCGAAGGAAAAATCCTGGTCGGCACCTCAGGTGGTGAATTGGGAATTCGCGGATTCGTTGTCGCTCTGGATGCCGAAACCGGCGAAGAAGTGTGGCGCACTTACACCGTACCAGCACCGGGCGAACCCGGGAACGAAACCTGGCCGGGGGAATCCTGGCGTACTGGTGGTGCAGCGGTCTGGGTGCCGGGACATTACGACGCGGAACGACGGCTGGCTTATTTTGGAACGGGCAATCCAGGACCCTGGATTGGCGATCAGCGCCCCGGCGACAACTTATACACAAACTCCGTACTGGCGCTGAACATCGATACCGGCGCTATCGAAGCCCATCATCAATATCACTGGAACGGTTCCTGGGACTGGGATGAAGTGTCGACGCCTATCCTGATGCCTGTGGAACGCAATGGCCGCGAGTTCGACGCGCTTGTGCATGCAGGACGCAATGGCTATTTGTGGACCTTGGAACGGCAGGACGATCGAATCGGCTTCATCGATGCCGAACCCTATGTCTATCAGAATGCCTTCGCCAGTATCGATCCTGAAACGGGTCGGCCAACTTACGATCCGGAACACAAACCTGTTACAGGATCGACCACCTCTTTCTGTCCGTCATTGTGGGGTGGAAAAGACTGGCCCCCTGCTGCGTACAATCCAGAAACCGGATTAGTCTACATCCCTGCCAATGACAATCATTGCGGAGCCATTCAAGGGCGGGAAGTCACTTACATGCCTGGTAGTTCCTATACCGGTGCGCGCACGGAATTTACCTTAAGAGAAGGTACCGATCATATCGGGGAGATCCAGGCCTGGAACATGAACACTGGCGAAAAGGTCTGGACAACCGAATTTGAAGATCACAACTGGGGTGGCATTCTCACCACCAGCGGCAATCTGATTTTTAGTGGCGGTACACCCGATCGCTATTTTCGTGCTCACGATGCCAGCACTGGGGAAGAACTGTGGCGCTTCAAAACCAATTCCGGAATCATTGGAGTCCCTACCACCTTCGCGGTAGACGGCAAACAATACATTGCAGTGCAGTCCGGATGGGGCGTTGACGCAGCATCGAAAACTGCGCGCATTGATCGGGAACGGGGAACCCGCACCTTTGTACCCCAGGGTGGAGTCGTCTGGGTATTTGCGCTTCCGGAATAAAGAATGAGCTTCGGTATCACTAAAACCATACCCGCCTCCCGCGGCCAGGAGGGCATCGACTGTCTCTACGACGGTTCACGATCTGAATTTGAGTTTCACATGGCTGGCAGTCCATCCAAGCTTAAGGTTGGCGACTACGTTTACACCATCTTTCAGGACCAACTGGTTGGGCGTTGTCAGATTACCGAGTTTATCGGCGGTGCCACCAATCCTAAATCTGGAAGAGCCCGCACATTAATCATGGTTGCCTGCCCAGGAGAACGGCTGAAGAAACCGATTCCGCGCAAAGGGCATCGTGGCACTCGTTATTACGACGGTGAGGATTGGCCTAATTAATTCACTATGAATACAAGATCATTACTGACGTTCTTGTGTCTACTTTCTATTTGCTGTGAAAACACTGCACAAGTCCCGAGGCTTTCTGCAGTCACAGATGCGCTGCTGCAAAGCCCGCCACCAGAGTCCTGGCTAAATTGGCGCGGTGGTCCCGAAGCCTGGGGTTATAGCCCGCTCAATCAAATCAATCGCGACAATGTCAGTGAACTGAGA
>JAKSCP010000212.1 GCA_022360535.1 Pseudomonadales bacterium
ATATCATTCAGATGCAGATTCGCTTGCAGAGACTGGAGGGCAGTATCGAGAGTAGTGCTGAGATCGTTCAGCGCCGCATCGTACTCGATCAACACAGAATCGATCTCTTTACGAGTCTGAGCCAGTTCCTGCTGATATTTGAGCCACAGTAATAAAGAATAATCCCGTGGAAGTTGGTCGCGGCGCGCCAAAGAATCCGCAATAGCAAGTGGATGTCGACATACTATCAGTGCTGAAACCCTGAAATTAAGTTCGGTAAAGAGTGGGAGCCAAAACGGCAGTAGCACTGAGAGTCGGGGATCCTTTATTACTGAAGTTTCCGCTGCTCCATATTCCCTGTCTAAATGGGCCCTGGCTCGTTCACGTAAAGAGTCCAGATCAGACGAAGTCCGGTATTGGTCGGGCAGCGGTCGCAGGTCGTACCAGCTACTTTGCAGCGCCTCAAACAGATCTTCATTGATGGCAACCAGTTCCTCATCTTCCCAGTAGCCGCGGGCATTGATCTGTGGATCTGCCGCAATCAGTTTGCTCGCGACGTGTATACCGCTACTTTGCAGTGCTTCGGCAATCATGGAGGTGCCGCTGCGGTGCATGCCAAGGACCAGGATTATCTGTTTTTTTTCTGGCATCTCTTCAGTCGCTTATCGGGCTTGTGAACTCGGGTTGAGGCTGTTGAGATAATGGCGATAGTCAGCCAGCACTTCATCTGGATTACCCAGTGCTCTGGTTTCCCCATCTTCAATCCAGGCCACACGATTGCAGAGTTGACTGATTACCTGTTCGTTATGAGCAACGAGTACCACTGTCTTGTCCGACTGCATGCGCTGGCGTAAGGCAGCAGACGATTTTTGACGAAAACTGGCATCACCTACTGCCAACATCTCATCTATTAACAAGATGTCTGGATCAATCTGCATCGCTATTGAAAACCCCAGTCGTGCCACCATGCCCGTAGAATAGGTGCCAATTGGCACTTTATGTTGTTCTTCCAGTTCTGCGAAGCTGAGTATTTCAGGAATTCTTGCCTCGATTTCCGCTCTACTTAAGCCAAGCAGCATTCCGGCCATAGTAGCATTTTCTCTGGCATCGAGATGGTTGAGAAAACCTACCCGCAGCGACAGTAAGGTGCTGCGGCAATCAACGCGCTCAATCTGGCCGCGGTCGGGCTGAATAATGTCTGCCAGAATCTTGAGGAGGGTAGACTTGCCCACACCATTACGACCAATCACGCCCAGGGTTTCGCCCCTGCATAAATCCAGGCTCACCTGTCGCAGGGCCCAGGATTCCTGATGGGTGCGCAGCAAGTGATGTGAGCGATAACAGACGCCTACGTCTTTTAATGAAATAAGGGTTTCAGCCATCGCTTAAGGGCTCAATAGATTAGTCGCGGATAGACGCGATCGAAACGGTTGAGTAGATAGCTGGCGGTCATCAGTAATACCAGGGCGAGTACCAGAACGTAGGCGAGAGGGAGTAAGTCCGGTAATTCCTGTAGTACCAACAAAGTTCGATAGCTTTCGATGAGGGCGAACAAGGGGTTGATTAAAAAGACCGCCCTGAAGGGTTCGGGTATGGAGTCGGCGGTAAAGAAAACTCCGGAAAGAAAGAAAAGCAAGGTCATCAGCTTATCGAAGACCATGCGCAAGTCTGGAACGAATGGAGTAATAGCTGCCACCAAACAGGCGCCGGCCATAACCAGCAGAAAGTGGATCGCTACCAGCACCGGAAGAAACAGCAAGCTGATGACATCGGTTCCGGCCAGTGCGGTATTGGCTAGCCAAAGTAAAAGAAATACAACAGCAAACTTCACACCGTTGCTAACCACATTGACTGTGGGAAAAACAATCTTGGGCAAATAAACTTTATCAATCAGGCCTGCGTTCTGTTGAATCACGTCCATGGATGAGCGCACAGCACTGTCAAACCATTTAAACACCACCAGACCAATTAGCAGGACGCGTACATAGTTTTCATCGCCACGGTTGAGTACCAGGGCGAAGACCAGATAAAAAACCAGAAGGTAGAGGGCAGGTTCGAGTACCCACCACAGATAGCCCAGGTAGGCTCTTGAAGATTCGCTGCGTAGCTGGGCAAGAGATCGGTACCAGATGAAATCTAGATACTTGAATGGCAGGCGGAAAAACATCTAGCGTTTACAAGGTCTCTGGGGATGGATTAGGATGCCGTGGGGCTGAAAGCGGAGCTTCAATGATTATACCCAGCCTGAAAAAGTGGCTGCAACGACCCCATTCCCAGGGTTCGGACGATAAATCGACCACTGACCGGGCCACTGACAAAAGCCGGGTAATCTGCGTATTGGGAATGCACCGAAGCGGCACCAGTTACCTGACTGGTTCATTGCAGCAAGCCGGGCTGGAGTTGCATCGGGTGTATGAAGCGAATCCCCATAATAAAAAAGGCAATCGCGAAAACCCGCAGATAATGCAGCTCAATGATTGGGTGCTGGATTCCAATCAAGGTAGCTGGCATCAACCACCGGAACACATCGTCTGGGGTGAGGCACAACTGCAGCAAGGCCGAGATATTATCGCGCAATATGCTGAGTTCCCTTGCTGGGGATTTAAAGATCCACGCACCTTGATCACCCTTGAAGGATGGCGGCAACTCTTGCCACAGATGGAGTTTGTCGGGATCTTTCGCCATCCGGCTCTGGTGGCGCGGTCAATCAATGCGCGCAATGAAAACCTGTCACTCGAGACAAGTCTGGATTTATGGGTGCATTACAACACACGACTCCTGGCGCTTTTGAAGCAAGCCCCGTTTCCGCTGCTGCATTTTG
>JAKSCP010000329.1 GCA_022360535.1 Pseudomonadales bacterium
GAAGCCAGATGGGGACATTTTTGCGCACCCAGGGGATCATTTGCAGGTTTTCTCTGAGCTCATGAATGATAAACCAAAGGATGAGCGCTACGATGAAGGGTACCACATATTCCTCTGAGTAAACCAGCATGGTTGGCGTTACAACCATGGGTACCAATGCACCAGTTCCGGTATTGCCATAAACGCTTTCCGAAACCCCTGCACGCTCGAAGGCATCCTTATAACGCTGAGGAGTCTCACCGGTAGGAATGGTGAACTTCTTCTCACCTGTATCCATATCGTAGGCCACGATTGTGCTATAGGGTGGCTTCCAGATAGGCAATCCGGTTGGGTGACGAGGTGGACGCGCTGTCGCACCGGGAACACCGTTTGCATATTGCGCTGTAGTCACACCGGTTGAATTCGGGAATAACAGATCCGCTTCTTCACCAGGAATCAATCTAAGAGCAAAGCAAGCAGTGTGCTCTGACAGATAGAAAGTATTGGTGTTGGGATCAGCCACTGGTGGCGAAGTAATGTTCACGCCACCGGCTCCACCTGGGCAATTCATCGCTGCGTACTTACCTTCAGGATTGTCAGCGTGAATCGGTGGATTAAACAGACCACCCATAGTGTAGTCCGACATCGCTTCCATAGACTGCGCCTTCAACTCAGGGGTGAAATCCAGCATGTCGTCTTCACTGAATCCTTGCAGTGAGTAAGGTTCAGGCCAGGTCACATGGGGCTGAGTTGGTGACAGTACTTCACCGGGAACAATTGAAGGTGGCACTGGACGATCTTCGATCGGCCACACTGGCTCACCGGTCAATCGATTAAAGGTATACAACCAGCCTTGCTTGGTTGCCTGCACTACCGCAGGAATATCGCGCCCATCCACAGTAAGATCCATCAGTACCGGTGCGGTTGGTGTGTCGAAGTTCCAAATTTCGTGTTTCACGAACTGAAAATGCCAGGCACGTTCGCCGGTCGACGCATTCAACGCAATGATGGATGCACCATAGAGATTGTCGCCGGGACGGAAACCACCGTAGTAGTCGATAGTGGCACTGTTGGTTGGAATGTACACCAGGTCGTTTTCTGGGTCAGCGGACAGTGGTGCCCAGGACGAGACATCACCAGTCCACTCCCAGGCATCATTCTCCCAGGTCTCATGACCGTACTCACCTGGCTTGGGAATCACATTGAACTTCCATTTGAACTCACCAGTACGGAGGTCGTAGCCAAGAATGTCACCTGGCACGTTCTCGATTCGAGCCTGGTGATAACCCTGCTCCGCAGAGTTACCCACAACGATCGTGTCGTTTACCACGATGGGTGGTGACGAAGAAGTGATGTATCCGACTTCCAAAGGAATGCCCTCGTAAGGATCGTAGGGATGACCAAGATCCTTCAGCATGTCCACCACACCACTTTCGGGAAAACCTTCAACAGGTACCGGTGTGCCCCAGTCCTCCAATGGAATACCGGTCTTGGCATCCAGCGCAGTGAGGAAGAAACCCGGAGAAACAATTAGCACCACACCACGACCATCAATGTAGCCGAAGGCAACGCCCTTACCGTAATCGGCGCGCATAGAGTACTCAGCACGAGGGGTCTTTGGCTCGCGATAAGACCAGACTGTTTCTCCAGTCTTGGGGTCAATAGCAATCACGTGGCGGTTATAACCAGCGACTGTATAGAGCAGCCCATCGATATAGGATGGAGTGGAGCGACCACTCACGGCACCAAAGCTGGCGCCATCCCATTCCCAGGCCACTTCCAGATCAGTGAAATTATCAGGGCTAAGCTCGTCCGAAGGGGTATAACGCGTATGGGCATAGTCGTTACCCAGCGTGAACCACTCGACGCTGTCCTGAGCATTCACCAATGCGGGGCTAAGCAGGATAAGGACGGTTGCAAAAACCTTCCTTAAATCAGAAACTTGCATGGATTTCTCCTTAGTTATAACTGACCAGTCGGGCGTCCCCGCTGGTCCTTTTTGATCGGCATCCCTCAAGCAGTAGCGGGATTATCCAAGAGAGCAAATTATCCAGCTTTTACCGGGGATTCCTAGGGCTTTAACTCATTGAAAAGTGACAAAGTTTGTCTCAAGAGTGGGTAATTTCTTCGCTTGCAACCACATAGGTTTCGATGAATCTTGGAGGCATCTTCACCGGTCTTCCGTTGTCCAGATTGGTACAGACGAAATCGAAGTCACCGCGGGCCAGCGTGCGATGGGTTTCGGCATGGATAATCTGACAATGCCGGCTCAGTCGCAGTTTACCGTCGGACCTGCTGATCCAGGTAGAGACCTTGAGTGGGTCCCCCTCGTAGGCAGAACCCACCAGGTCAACATCGAAGTGAACTGCGGCCATCCCTCTTGCCATCTCACGGCAGGTTGTTTCCGACAGACCTAATGCGGTGGAGTGAGCGAAGGCACAATCAATCATCCACTGTACATAGTTGTGCGTCGATACATGCCCGTAGCCGTCCACGTGTTTGGCTTCGGCCACAACATCGATAACGAAAGCATTGGTTCGATCCCAGGGTAAGTCAGTCACTGCAGTCACTCTATCTACTTCGCCAGGCTCAGGTCCGATATTCTGCAAACACTCGACTAGAGCAAACCTTTTTCCAGCGCTACAGCACGCTCTTTCATCGTGGCGTAACGCTCAGCACAATCCGGCGGACCCAAGGTAGCAAGATATGCGTCCACCGGATCCTTGATGACAGCGGGGGTATCCCGGGATTGCCACCAGGCGCGACCAGCCGGCATGGAAAAAATAAAACTAAATCGGGACTCCAGTAAAAGGCCCCGCCACGCATTCGCCGGATACAAACCCTGCTCCAGTAGCCGCATCCGGTTAATGGTTTCCATGGTTTCATTAAACACGAAATCCAGAATGATGAGGTCTTCAACGGAAAGAGACTCCGATGCCTCACAGGCTTTTGCCAATACCACCGCCGGGTTTTCACCGGCTTGCGACAGAGTACTCTGGCGGTTAGCAATGGTACCCTCACTAAACATTTCCAGGCGCACCAACTCGCGATTCTGCTCTAACTCCCAGACAACAAAACCCACACCTGCTAACACTGACAGTACGGTGACGAGATGGGCAATGGTATTGATCCGGGTGTCAGAGAGTTTCACGTTACAGCTCTAATCCTTAAGAGCAAAAGTAAACAAACTATTACCCGAAATAATGGAAACATACTGCTCGCCGTCAACCATGTAGGTCACCGGCGCCATCACGATCTGGCCACCGAGGTTTTTGTAATAGAGTAGTTCACCGTTGGTTGCATCCAATACATGGAAGTAGCCTTCACGACCACCTGTGATCAGCAAATCGCTGGCGGTAGTCAACATGCCGCTGTCGCTGACATCGAACTGCTCGAACTCCCAGACCTCTTCACCCGTATTGGGATCCATGGCTTTTAAGGAAGCATGGCCGACCTCATCGGTCCAGTTGTTTATAGGATTAGTCCGTCCGATGCCTATAGTAGGTGCACCGGGTGATGGCGCCAGCACAGAGAAACCTCCACCCAAAAAGAGGCGACCCGGTTCATACTCGGCCTCTTCTGAACGATAGATGGTGGCGTAATCTTCCCAGGCTGAAAAATAAAACAGCCCTGTTTGGGGACTGAACGACGGTGGGTACCAGTTAGTCCCGCCCTGATTCCCCGGAAAAGTGGGCATCCCATCCGGTTGCGGCGTAATGATCGGTCGGCAGTTTTCATCTAAACCACTGGACCAGTTGACCCGCACATAAGGCTTACCAACCAGA
The DNA here is from genome assembly GCA_022360535.1 of Pseudomonadales bacterium. Lineage (GTDB taxonomy): Bacteria > Pseudomonadota > Gammaproteobacteria > Pseudomonadales > Pseudohongiellaceae > UBA9145. The sequence continues at coordinate 3,765 of JAKSCP010000329.1, forward strand.
CATTCGCCAGTCGTGCGATCCAGGACATAAAAGTAACCGTTGCGATTCGCCCACATCATGGCCTTGGTCGGGGTGCCATTCCAATTGATGTCAGCCAGCACTGGCACTTGCACTGCATCGTAGTCATAGGGGTCGTTGGGGGTAAACTGGAAATACCATTTCAGTTCACCGGTATCGGCATCCAGTGCAA
>JAKSCP010000403.1 GCA_022360535.1 Pseudomonadales bacterium
AGCTCGACGTATTAGTGATCCCTATCGGGGGCGGTGGTTTGATCGCAGGAAATGCCATCGCCGCCAAGGCAATCAAACCATCAATCAAGATCATCGGTGTCGAAGTCGAAGCTTACGCGAGCGCCTACAATCTGCTAGATGGAAAAGACACAGCCTCAAAAGGCTCGACTATTGCCGAAGGCATCGCGGTTAAAGAGCCCGGCGAACTAACCATGCAAGTTATCCGGGACCTGGTTGATGACATTGTGCTGGTGGACGAAGAAGCGATTGAAGAAGCCATCAATCAACTGATCACCATTGAGAAAACCGTGACCGAGGGAGCGGGTGCCGCAGCCCTTGCCGCAGTGGCATCTCATCCGCAACACTTTGAGGGTTTACAAACCGGCGTGTTTCTCTGTGGTGCTAACATTGATTCTCGCATTCTCGCCTCGGTGCTAATGCGCAGACTGGTGCGCAAGGGTCGTATAGTACGATTCCTGATACGGATACATGATCTTCCAGGAACTCTGGCTGATATCACCGAAATCGTCGGCTCGGCTGGCGGCAATATTTTGGAAGTGTCACACCAACGCATGTTCTCCGATGTGCCGGTCAAAGACGCGGACCTGTATCTCACGGTAGAAACCCGAGACGGGCAACAGAGTCGCGAAATACTGGAGAAGCTGCAAAGCCTTGGCTATCACACTACGCTTGTTCAAGACTGATTCATGTCGCCCATAGCAACAGCAGGATACTCGTTGCTACCAAAATGATGCCAATATATTCGCGACCACTGATCTTTTCACCGAAGTAGAGATAGGTGATCAATAGTGTCACCACGAACTCAAGTTGTCCCAGAGTTTTTACCAGCGCTGCCTCTTGCAGACTCATGGCAGTGAACCAACCCACCGAACCAGCCACACTGCTAAATCCAATAAACACCGAAGCACCAAAATTGTTTCTTATCAAACGCAGTTGAGAGGAATCTTGCCAAAGGATGAGAATCAGACAAAGGACTGCCTGCAAAGCCACCATGTAAACCAATACTGTGGCCGCGCTGAGCAAAGGTTCGACGGTCAACGACAATGAGGCATCCCTAATCCACAACGAAGCCAGGGCGAACCCCAACCCTGCCCCCAAGCCATACTTGATGCTTTCATTTTGCAACAGGTCTTGCCAACTGAATCGCCAATTACTTGCAACCAGTAAACCCGCAACTCCGACAACAACCGACAAGTAGCCTAGCGGGCTGATGGCAGCGGAGAAAAACAGTGCCCCCAATAAGGCAGTGAGAATCGCCTCAGTTTTCGCGAGCGCAGTGCCTACCGCGAAATTGCGAATAGTCAGCGCCTTCACCAGGCACAATGTGGCTGCAATCTGCGCTATTCCCGCCAGGCTCGCGGAAACGAAAAACGTGACTCCTAAACTGAATGTTGATTCCTGGTGAATATCATTCAGGAAGACGAAGTACGCAATGGCGAAGGGTAGTCCGAATAGAAAACGCACCAGAGTTGTGGCTTCCACGGACAGCTTTTTGGCGATCTGTTTCTGCCCCGCAGTCCGCACTGACTGCATGACCACCGCGAGAAGGGTAAATACGATCCATGTCTCCATTGGGTCACTATACAAAGTCTGGGGGACTGTCACAAAAACCGGGCTGGCAAGTTTTCACCCGCGGCGTTAGGCTAGCCACTCTAAGGGATATCCCTACCCTTTGCTGTCAAAGGAAACCTACGCGTCATGCAGACAATAACGATTAGAAACGCAATCGCACTACTACTCGGTATTACCCTCTCCTGGTCGGTACTGGCAGCGGAAGCATTCAACTCACGTTTTATCGATATTGGCCATGCACAACTCAATATCGTTGAATGGCTTCCCGAATCTGGGTCCGGCGAACTCATTCTGGCCTTACCCGGCAATGGCGGTGATTACTCTCGCTACAAACTGGTGGGCCCCCTGTTGGCCGAGGCTGGCTACCATATTGTGGTAATCAATCAGCGGGGCATCATGGGAAGCACTGGCCATCTGGACGACCTGACCCTTAAGGATCTGGCCGATGATGTTATCGCCATTGCCGATTCATTTGATGTCGAGAGATTTCACATGATGGGCTGGGCATTTGGCAATCGCACTTCGCGTATGCTCGCCACACTTTATCCGCAGCGGGTGGCGAGCTTGTCCTTGATTGCGGCCGGCGGTTTGGTGCCGGCTCTGACAGAACCCGGTGAATTAGCCGAACTGCTAAGCAATCCTGATCTCACGCAAGCGGAAAAAATACGCTTGGCCAGACGTACCCTATTCTCTCCAGCGGCCAGCGATGAGATTGTTCTCGACTATGTGGACAGTCTGCAATACTGGCCTGAAGGACGTCGCGCGCAAAGGCAGGCTGGTCGCAATACGCCCGTGGAGCTATGGGCGGCTGGAGGTACCGGACCTTTGCTGATGGTCATGGGAGAAGATGATCTCACCGCACCGGTAGAGAATGGCCACATCATGAAAGCCAATCAGGGTGAGCGGCTTACTCTGGTCATTATTCCAGAAGCGGGACATACCGTGGGTTTGGAGAAGCCAGAAGCCACCAGCGCAGCCCTGGTTGAGTTCCTCAAAAGCCATCCTTTGTAGGGCGAATTGCGCTACACTACGGGCTCCTCGACCACAATGAAGCCTGGGGGAACCCTTGTCCGTCGTCGATTTTCAACAAGTTAAGCAGGCCAGTGCCTCTGAAGCAGTAACTGCCGTAAGATTTCTCACTGCGGCCAGCCTCTTTGATGGTCACGATGCGGCCATCAACATTATGCGTCGCATGCTGCAAGCGAGCGGCGCCGAAGTTATTCATCTCGCACACAATCGATCGGTACAGGAAATCGTATCTGCCGCCATACAGGAAGACGTGGATGCAATTGCCATCAGTTCCTATCAAGGCGGACATATTGAGTATTTCAAATACCTGGTAGATCAACTCCGCGATCTCGGTGCTGCCCATATGAAAGTTTTTGGCGGTGGGGGTGGTGTGATCATTCCTGCCGAAATCGAGGATCTACATGCCTACGGCGTTACGCGCATCTATTCCCCTGCTGATGGGCAGCAGATTGGCTTGCAGGGCATGATCGATGACATGCTAGAGCAGACGCGCGCAGCCAAGTCGGATCGCACTATTCCCGCAATCAATTCGCTCGCTAACGGCAATTTCAGTGAGTTGACTCGAGTCATCAGCGCAATCGAAAACAACGCCTACGCGGACAGCGAACTTGCCAGCTTGCAAGCACTGGCAGAAGCAAGCACCACGACACCAATATTAGGTATCACTGGTACCGGAGGTGCGGGCAAGTCTTCTTCAACAGATGAGATCGTGCGCCGTTTCAGGCAAGACAGTGGTGATGATCTGAAAATCGCCATTCTCGCTATTGATCCAACTCGCAAGAAAACTGGTGGAGCTTTGCTGGGTGACCGCATTCGGATGAATGCCATCAATCACCCCAATATTTTCATGCGTTCTCTCGCCACACGTGATGCCGCCGTTGAAATTCCCGAACGTCTCCAGGACATATTGAATGCGGTGAAGTGTGCCGGATTCGATTTAATCATTGTTGAGACACCTGGAATTGGTCAGGGAGATGCCGGCATTGTTCCCTACGTCGACACCTCTTTGTATGTGATGACCCCAGAATTCGGCGCAGCCAGCCAGCTGGAAAAGATCGACATGCTGGACTATGCCGATGTATTTGCAATCAACAAATTTGATCGCAAAGGCAGTGCAGATGCATTGCGTGACGTGGCTAAACAGGTCCAGAGAAATCGGGCCGCTTTCGACAAATCTCCAGACCAGATGCCTGTGTTTGGCACCATCGCCTCTAAATTTAATGACGATGGCATAACGGCGCTCTATCAGGCCCTGTTACCGGAACTCCGCAAGCACGGGCTAAAGGAGTTTAGTTCTGTTTTACCTCCTGTAGACACCAAGATATCGACGCAGCGCACGCTCATTATCCCGGAACAACGACAACGCTATCTCGCAGAAATCGCGGAGACAGTTCGTGATTACCATTGCCAGGTAACAGAACAGGTGAAGCTTGCGCGGGAACGACAGCAACTTGAAGCAAGCAAGGAAATGCTCAATGCTGCTGGCAAGGGGAGCGAAGATCTCGATCAGCTGATCGCCAAGAAAGATTCAGCTATGGACGGCTTGGCTAAACGTCTGTTGGAGACCTGGCCATCCGTTGTTGAAAAGTACACTGGCAATGAATTTGTTGTTTCCGTCCGAGGTAAAGAAGTCAAAACCGACCTGACAAGGGAATCACTGTCCGGCACACTTGTTCCCCGAGTTGCCCTGCCCCGTTTCGAAGATCATGGTGAGCTATTAAGATGGTTGCTATTGGAAAACGTACCTGGCCGATTTCCCTTTACCGGCGGTGTGTTCCAGTTCAAGCGCGACAGCGAAGACCCAACCCGCATGTTCGCCGGCGAAGGAGATGCCTTTCGCACCAATCGCCGCTTTAAACAACTCAGCGAACATTCAGACGCAAAGCGTTTATCCACCGCCTTCGATTCGGTCACCCTGTACGGCTTCGACCCTGATCCACAACCGGATATTTACGGCAAGGTTGGGAATTCCGGTGTGTCCATTGCAACCCTGGAAGACATGAAGGCCTTATATGATGGCTTCGATCTCTGTCATCCATCGACTTCGGTTTCGATGACTATCAATGGCCCCGCTCCTACTATTCTGGCCATGTACCTGAACGCAGCAATCGACCAGCAGGTCGAAAAGTTCAAAGCAGATCAGAATAGAGAGCCATCAGCAACGGAAATGGAGTCCATTACTGCATTTACCCTGCAAAACGTCAGAGGCACAGTACAGGCAGATATTCTTAAAGAAGACCAGGGTCAGAATACCTGCATCTTCTCTACTGAATTTAGTCTTAAAGTGATGGGCGATATACAGGAGTACTTTACGCAAAACGAAGTACGAAACTTCTATTCTGTCAGTATCTCCGGGTATCACATCGCAGAAGCTGGGGCCAATCCCATTTCGCAACTGGCGTTTACTCTCTCCAATGGATTTACTTTTGTGGAAGCTTACCTGGCGAGAGGCATGCACATCGATGACTTTGCGCATAATCTGTCTTTCTTCTTCTCCAATGGGATGGACCCTGAATACACCGTATTGGGAAGAGTGGCACGTCGCATATGGTCAACGGCCATGCGTTTTCGATACGGTGCTAACGAGCGCAGCCAGAAACTCAAGTATCACATTCAAACTTCGGGCCGATCGCTACATGCTCAAGAGATGGCATTCAACGATATCCGCACTACCTTGCAGGCACTAATCGCGATTTATGACAATTGCAACAGTCTGCATACCAATGCCTACGACGAGGCAGTCACTACTCCTACTGAAGAATCCGTGCGGCGGGCCATGGCCATTCAATTGGTCATAAACAAAGAATGGGGTCTGGCAATGAATGAAAACTCTAACCAGGGCTCATTCATCATCGAAGAATTAACCGACCTGGTAGAAGAAGCTGTATTGCAGGAGTTTGAAAGAATTTCTGAACGTGGTGGTGTACTTGGTGCAATGGAAACCGGCTATCAGCGGGGCAAGATCCAGGACGAATCCATGTACTACGAACACAAGAAACACGATGGCAGCTTACCCATCATAGGTGTCAACACTTTTCTCAGCGAAGAACCGGAACCAGGGTTTGAGCTGGAACTGGCGCGCTCAACAGAAGAAGAAAAACAGAGTCAACTGAATCGGTTAAGTTCCTTTAAAGAAGAACATGCGGACGTGAGCGAACAAGCCCTCGAACGCCTCAGGCAAGCAGCCCGCAACGACGAGAACGTCTTCGCCGAATTAATGAATGCGGTTCGTTACTGCAGTCTGGGTCAAATCACCAACACCTTCTTTGAGGTGGGAGGTCAATACCGCCGTAACATGTGACGCACTTAGTCTAGGGATTTACAGGATTTACATATCCTTCTGGCGTATACATGTCTGACCAGGGAAATTCCATTTTCCGCGGCACCGACCGACCAACGTAAATCGCATCCTCTGCCTCTCGTTCCCCTGCGTATTGGCGCATAAACGCATTTTCATCCTCCAGCGTCGGCACATTCCCGCTAAGAGCCAGACGAATAACTTTGGCGACCTCTTCAGGATTGTCGCGTTGGGGGTAGTGTCCCGCTGTTGGCAGAATCCAAAATGAACTCTCTACCTCTCGTTGATTGAGATAGTTGAGCCAGACGTAATTTGGGATACGAATAGGATTGACCACATCCAATAATCCCCATAGATAAGCTACCGGCACCGGGCTTCGCGGCAAGTTTTCCAGCCATCGGGTTTCGTTTTCCCCTCTCTCCAACAAGTACTTGCCAACCTGAACGATAGCACTATCACCATCATTGAATTTAAAGATGTCTGCATTGGCAACTGCGATAGGGTCTCCCTCGGTGACTCTCGGCTGGGCCTTACGGGCGGCAACCACTTGTGCTTCTCGGGCAGGATCGAGAACAGCTAATTGAAACGGAAGTAAGTTGGCTAGCGGCAGGTACATGCCACTATTGGACAGGAAGTGGTAATTCAGTGTGTATTCCGGTGAGGGATTGTCCAGATAGTGGCCTAGAAACGCCAGACCAATGCTGACACCGCGATCATGGGTAAACATGGCAAAGTCTTGGAACTCCACGATCTCGCGAACGAAGTAGTCTACCAATCGTGCATTGTCTTCTAACATGTAAGAGAAACCACCTAAGGGTTTCTCCGAAAAACCCGACCCAGGGAAATCCAGGGTTGCGATGAAGTAGTCATCCACCAACAGCGGAATAAGCGCCTGGTAGTCAAAGCTCGACGTTGGAAAGCCATGAATAAGCAATAATTCAGGGTTCGAGCGATCTCCGAATGTGCGATAGAAAACGTCTACTTTAGCGTCGTTGTTATTGACCGTAGTGGACGTCCATTCAAAATAGTCGCCGCTTTCATACCAGTCTTTCGCGAGGTCGGAGTAAAAGACAAACTCATCTGCAGCAAGCACATTGGCGCCCATCAGAATCAGTGCGGCGATTAGTGCAGAGAAGAAAGATTTCATAGGAGTTCCTTTGGATAGCTTGGTTAGTCCAGAATGCCCCAGGCAAACCAGAACACCGCCAGATAAGTAGCAACTGCACCAATGGTGGAGATGACAAAAGCCGCGGCGATATCCCGCCACCTTGAATAATTGGGTAAAGGTTCGATCGCGGCATTGATCCAGATAGCCGGCAGGAGAATGGCACCAAAGCCCAGCAACAACAATCCAGCCAAGGCGCCAAAGGCAAGTTTATAGGAGAGTTTCAGCGCCAATGCCGCTGGTCTTGCGGTCAGCGCGAAGTAAGTTACGCACAGCAATAGGAACAACACTGTTCCCACAGCCATCACCGCAAAGAAGTAAACAACCAGTTCCAAATGCCGATCTCCTGACGCCAGAATCTATACTTTATCTGAGTGTAGAAAAAAGAAAAGCCGGCAATGCCGGCTTTTCTTTTGAGTTAGATCCAATGGAATCAACTAGCCATCGTCACTGGCCACTTCCTCACTGGCTGGTTCATAGTCAGAAAGCATGGGCGTGACCAAGGGAGCGCCACACAGTGGACAGCCAATCACATGGTCATTTGGGCCAAGGTTAAGGGCCTGCCGGCGCTCTTCCATCGCTTCGTGAAACTGCTCATCATTCATTGATACTCGTATACCAAGGTCAATGAACATATTGGTTACGGAGCGGTTACCTGAGCCCTGCCAGTTGCGGGGATCGGGCACATTGGGGTTGGACTCGGTATTGTTCATATAACCAATGATATGAAGAATGGTGCCTTTCGGCAGCAAAGGGGCATAGTCATTCTGATAGGGATAGCCTCTTACCCAGTTGTGGTCGTAGCCAACACAGGAAAGAGTTTCCACCGTGTAGCCCCAGATTGCTTCAAGGCACATACGCTCACCGGGCGCATGCAAGTGTGGTTCGAAGGTAATGATCTTGGTGTGTTTCTCCAGAACGGTATAAGCGTGCAACTCCTGGTCTTTCTGATTACCAGTAATGCTGATGTCGACACCATTTCCCAGGCCCAGCGTAGTACGCTCATATTTGGGCTCGTAGCCAACGGGGTGGAAACGGAATCCGATTTCAAGGTGCCCCGTGGTATCCCGTCCGTTGGAATGCATATGCACTGAATCTGTCGCAAATACAGAATTTGCCCGCAGTAGTCGACCACCCTCAGGATCAAAGATATCCGGGTTGCGACCTACTTCGTGCACTGGCCAGCCAGTAGATTGGTCTTCGATGGGATCACCGTTTTCATCGTGAACTTCGGTGCGCCAGATCATATGGTGGAAGATGTAGCGACCGCCGACAGTCTCACGACCGGTACCGGCATTAGGCACATCGTTTACTTCGACGATTTCTACGGAGGCGACGTAGCGATCTTCATCGAGATCGATAGGCACTCGAGGCAACTCACCCCACCAATCCGGGGTGCCGGCTTCCTTATAAAAGTCGGTCGTTCGCACGATCACATCGGGCTCGCCGAGTGTCCATTTCACACTGTCATCGAACACCAACGGTTCCGGCGCATCACTGACATCCCCTTTTGGAGTGCCAGAGCGTGCCCAAGTTGAGATGGCCTGAATCTCTGCGTCGTTTAGTGAAGGATCATTCTTGAACTGCTGAATGCCTACATCCTTCTCAACATACCAGGGAGGCATGGCCCCAGCGCGATCACGCAGTCCGGTCTTGTATTCGATCAGGCCGGCAAAAGGAGCCACCTCCTCGTAAGTAACAAGAGGCATCGGACCTACACCACCGGGACGATGGCAGTTCTGACAGCTACGCTGCAGAATTGGTTCGATATCTTTGTGGAAAGTGATTTCACTGGATTGGGCGCCTGCCAGTCCAGGGACCATCAGGCTGGCGAACAGTGTAAATGATTTAAGTAGATTGGATGCTTTCAAGAGACCCTCCTTGTGGAAAGTACTTAAATTATTGTTTTAGTGAAGAGCAGTGACTGGCAGTTAGTTTCTCATAAAAATCCGCATTGGTGCCAAATCATTCGCCCCGACTTAATGCGAGCTGTCTTGCGGATTTTGAATGAATGCTGATGTTTTCTGAAAATTGCCTAAGTGCGGGCTCAAAAATTGATTAATTTCTATGCAGACCAGTAACCATGGGAGCTCTCGAGCGTGTCCACAAAGCCAGTTGTAACAGCTTGTTGCAGTAAATCCTCTGGCTATTTACCCCTGCTAAATGCCTGTGAGACCATTGCTAAAGAGCTATTTTCCCTGCCGCTGCCAGCTCAGATACAGCTAGATAGCGCTATAATTTTAATAAATTCAATAAGTTATGCTGTCGATTAGCAGCCTTTTTGCACCCCTTGCCATCTCTCAGTTAGCCCTGCTTGGACTGCTGCTGCTGTTCAACTACCGCGGCTTACTGGCAAGGCTTCTCGCTTTCTTCTGCCTGTGTCTGGTGGGGTATGTACTGCTCACTATGAGCCTGTTTGACGACAGTTTCGCTGCCTCTTTTGTGCTGGGGCGCCTGGCCACACTGTCCCCATACGTAATCTGGCTCATTGCTTATTTGTTGTTCGTTGACGAAAGTAAGATCAAGCCCGTCATCTGGATCACCATCGCGTGCTTTGTCTTAGCGAGAGCAATCGGCCAGCTCTTAGCGGAGTTCACACCGGAAGTCACAGAAAGCGCAGCACACTTCGTGCTTACTCAATTACTACCCCAGTTGGCCATGCTTGCGTTCTCCGCCCATGCAGTCTTACTCGGTCTACAAGGTTACGCAGATGACCTGGTAATCCAGCGCCGACAATTCCGGGTAATGTTTGTGATTTGTATGGCAGCAGTCGTGGTTGTTGTCGTTGGCGTCAGTATGGTAACGGGGTTTCAAGCCTATTATTCGATAAACCTTATCAGTGGCTTGGAGAGTATTCCGTCCGATCTCTATAACCTGTATTTGTTTGTGGTCTGCCTGTTTTTCAATCTGCGTGCATTCCGCTTAAGCGAGGAAGCACTGACCCTCATCCCTCAGAGTTCAATACTGACTGCGCCCGCTCACTCTATCAGCGCGTCTGCGAAAACCATTGATCCGGCGATTATCGAAAAACTGGAAACTCTTATGCTGGAAGAAAAGCTCTACACCCAGCCTGGATTGACCATCGCTGACTTAGCGGAAAGACTTTCTATGCAGGAATACAAATTACGACGCTTGATCAACCAATCGATGCAGTACCGTAATTTCAACCAGTTCTTAAACAACTACCGTATTGAGGCTGCCAGTACACAATTGCTCCAGTCAGACAGACCTGTTTCCAGTATCGCGCTAGGGGTGGGCTATTCTTCGCTTTCTGTGTTTAACAAGGCCTTCAAAGATCGCTTCAACATGACCCCGACGGAGTACCGCAACTCCAGCGTTGGGGGTACGGCCTTTTCCAACGATCCAAAGATCAGCCCACTGGCGCCACGCATGGCGCGATCACAAACAAAAATTAACTAGTTAGCCTGAGGGTCTAGAACGTCCCACGCAACTGCAGAACGTACTGAGTCCCACGCTCATTACATCTGCGTTCAACTTCTACGATATTGCCGACCGAAATCACATCGTCGAAACGAAAACGATCCGAGCAAAGACCCCGATCAAGACTGTTTCTGATTTCGAATCGCGCCAGCAGGTTGAGTGAAGTGATCGAATTTCTCTCGACAAAGAAGGAGAGGTCTTCCCTGTTGTCTACATGATCAATTCGATTGATATCGAACAGTGGCCGGTTGCCCTGTGGGGCATCGAAGTAATCAATTCCGTAGTTGATATTCCATTGGGGCAAGTTGTGCCTGACAGCAATGGTTTGAAATCCACGGTCGTTAGGAACCAGCCGGCGTTCCTGCTGAGTAAACGGGTCGATAACTTCCGAAGCTCGCATCATGCTGGTTCCTGAAATCAGCAGATTAGGCGTAACCCTAAAGCTTGCGTTGATTTGCATTGCCGTCACTTCCCCGTCACCGATATTACCAGCAGCAGAGACCAGGGGCCTTCCAGGTCTGGTGGCATCGATGCGACCAATGGCATCCTCCACATCCCAATACCAGGCACGAAAACTAAACACGCCACGACTGTCCAGAAAGCGGTACTCGAGATTTGTGGTGTAGCGCCAGGACTGTTGTTGCCTAAGCTCCGGATTGCCAGCCACAGTGTCCCGCTCTTCATCGCGGGGATCCGTATTGGCGGCAAAATCATTAAAGCGAAGCTGAGCGACAAACTTTTCTATGGAAAACTGAAACTGCAGGGAAGGTGTGATATCAAACCGGTAGTCCAGCTTCGGCCTGATGAAATCAAAATCCCGTGACTTCTCCACGTCCCCAGTTTGCGAAATCTCCGACACCTCATAGGTCAACGTGCTTTCTAACTTCATACGTGGATTAAGCTGCCAATGGTGGACCACGAAGCCCTCGTAGCGGATTTCTTCGATTTCAGAATTGGCTACCGGCAAAGGTACAGGTACTAGCTGAGACGTAACTGGATTCAGTCGTGATAGATCCAGATTAGTTTCTAAAGTCGTTTGTGCCCTTTCCATACCAACTTCCAGGTTATGGCCGGGCACCAGGGGCCGGGTATAAACACCGCGATAGATCTTCTCTGAATTCACTGACCTGTTGCGAAGAGACAAATCCCTGGTAGCTTCCCTGGTCGCGGAGAACAGAAAGCGGTCCCGCAGCAGGTCATTGTCTAATTCATTGTTAATAGCGAGGAGTTGCAGCTGTCCGCCATCTTCAAAGCTAAGATTGTAGTCAGCACCGATCTCCCAGTTTTCCCGTGTTGCGTCGTACAGCTCCCGTTCGCCCAGAACGGCCGGAGGATTTACGTCGTAGTCGAGTACCGTGCGTTCCAGGTTACGTGGTGGATCAGAATCCTGATACAGAAGATTAAGCGTGAAAGTCTGGTTGGGCGTAATGCCATAGGACAGGTTGCTGTTAAAAATCTGGTCCGTCTGATCGGTGATCTGCCGGAACACCCGAATGTCGTTAGGTGAGAAATCACCAGTCCCATTGACACTCTGCTCATGGCTGTCCAGCACCTCGTACTGAGGCCTGCTCTCCAGGCTGACTCGATAATCAAGATCGCCGTAGCTGCCATTGAAAAAGACTGAAGCTCCGGGCTCACTGTTACCGTCCTGGTAGCGAGTCAAAGAACTGGCAACCGTGACACTCAGCTCATTGAGATTGCTGGTCACGACGTTGATGATTTGACCTTCGTTACGTACCCCGACTAAATCTGTCGACGTACCACGGATTATGTCGATGCGTTCAACCTGATCGAAGGCGATACGGTTGAGCTGCTCCCTGGCGTCGTTGTCTTTGCCGCTTAAGCGTTGCCCATTGATGAGGATGTTTTCGTTGCTACCGAGTCCCCGATCATTCTGGAAGCGACTGGACTGCCCTGTCTCCAGTGCCACGGTGATTCCCGGAATGCGATCGATCATGTCCGCAACCGTTACCGGATTCCACTGCATGAAGTAATCAGCCGGATAGCTCACAGTGTTCGACTGCTGCGCCGAGACGCTAGCAGCAATTCCAATGACAACAGACAAACTGCCCCAGAGGGGTATCTTGGCCAGGAAGGATGTGATCGATTGGATTGACACGTATGAGCGAGACCAGAGTTTGTGGCTTTATAGAACAACACCTGACCCTACAACGTAGAGCCAGGTGTTAATCGTTACAGTTGCTGAGCCTAATACCTAGGTACCCAGGACCAGCAACAAAGAGCTACTAGAAGTTGTAGTTAACTCTTGCGTAAACCACTCGACCCAAAGGATCTTGCATTGATGCAACAACGCCCGCGATCATGCCGGTCTTCTGTGGCATGCGATCGAACACGTTGCGAGCACCAACCGTGAAGTTGAATGAACCACCAAAGGCTTCCAAATCACGATAGCTGTAGAACAGATCCATTTGCGACCACTCTCTGATAATGTCAGTTGATATGAACTGGCTACCAGGGAAGAATCGCTGGAAGCTGAATTCGTTGGCATCAAAAATCAGCTCATCTATGTAGCGACCAGTGGCAACGATACTGTGCTGGCCATTAGTCCAGCCGACTCGCAAGTGTGCACGAATCTCTGGAATGGGCGGAACGGCACCGAAGTCATTGTTCTGACCGCCTTTAGCCTCCAACACTGGGTCGTCCTGCTGCAACTGGAATGTGTAGGTATCTACATAGGTTGCCTGCAGGTTGAGGTTGATGTTACCCCAGTTGTTCAGACCGATATCATCCAGAGAGAAGCCATACCTTAATTGTGTATCGAAGGCTCGCACCAACATGGTTGACGCGTTGGAGTCACTCTGATTGATTCGCACTGGTGTAGTGATGTCATTTGGACTACGGATGATACGCGGATCAGATAGCGGATTCGCAACCCATGCAGAAATCTGTGCTTCCGTTGGGAATGGATTCGCGTCTGAAGGTGTAAATCCGGTTGCAGCCTGGAAGTTGGCGAAGTCAGTACGCACAATGTCTTGAGTCGTGGTACTTACAATACGATCCTGGAAATCTGTTTCACTCCAGGTCACCGTCCACACCAAGTCGTCAAACAAAGTGATATCGAACCCGGCTGAAATACTGTCGGAGGTCTCGGACAGCAAGTCAGGATTACCGGTGATACAGGAAGTAATAAACCCAGAGAAAGAGCTAAACAGATCGTCCACGTTACTCAAGCCACATTGCTCAGGACGATTAAGCTGAGGCAGCGTTGGCACGATGAACGCTTCGCCCATGGTAGCCCGCAGGTTCAACCAATCTGTGGGACGCCAGATAACGCCGTACTTGTCTACAACCGCTCCCTGACCAGTACTGAAATCCTCATCCCGCACCGCGGCTGAAATTTCCAGATTCTCCAGAACCGGGAAGGAGAACTCTGCGAACCAGGCATTCACAAAACGATTAACTGTCTGTGGAACCTCCTGGTTGCCGATTAGCTGGTCATTGGCCACGTCGCCTGCCGGTGGATTATCTTGGTCGGTTTCGTCACGACGCTGATAGCCAATCGCCGCTGCAATAGGACCGCCTGGTAATTCAAATCCGAGTGGCAAGTCGCCATTGATGTAGATGTCGAGAGTCTGCA
>JAKSCP010000435.1 GCA_022360535.1 Pseudomonadales bacterium
ACTAACCACCGATAATCAACCTTATCGTCGCTTATAATAGTTGACTGAAATTCTTGCCCTTGTGATGGCGGTACATAGCCGTCTTTTGAGCGACTACGACAGGAGTCCTAACCATGAACAACAAACCGCCCAAATTGGCCACTGACCTATCGTTACGTAATGACGAGCCGGCTCAAATTGCCCGCCAGGGCCCCGAAACGCTGCGTCATTACCTCCAGGCAGCCACCTCCGATAACACCCGCAAGGCGTATCGGTCGGCCATCCGGCAGTTTGAAAAATGGGGTGGGCGTCTGCCGACAGATCGGGATACGGTGGTTCGCTACCTGTTAGCCCGTGCCGAGTCGCTCAACTCTCGAACCCTGGATCTCCATCTGACGGCCATCGGCCAGTGGCACCACTACCAGGGCATCGTTGACCCCGTGAAAGATCCCTTGGTCCGCAAAACGATGGAAGGAATTCGGCGCACCCATGGCCTGCCGAAACGCAAAGCCAAGGCACTGCGCCTGGAGCACATTGCTCAGATGGTGAATCACCTGCGGCACCTGCCCGGCAGCAAAAAGAAGCAACGGGACATTGCATTGCTGTTAACTGGCTTTTTTGGGGCCTTTCGTCGCAGCGAACTGGTTGCCATTCAAGTGAGCGATCTGGTGTGGGAGCCCGAGGGTCTGATCATCCGGTTACCTCGCTCTAAAACGGACCAGCAAGCAACAGGGCTGGTCCGTGCGCTGCCCTTTGGGGCCTCCAGTTGTTGTCCTGCCAAGGCTGTCAAAATGTGGCTGGAAAGCGCAGGCATCGTGAGAGGTCCGCTTTTCCGGCCGGTAAATCGCTGGGATCAGGTTCAGGCAAAACCCCTGAATCCGGGCGCTATTAATGATCTCTTGAAAGCGCTCGGCGAGGCTTGCCAGTTCGACTTTGTACCGGACCTGAGTAGCCACAGTTTTCGTCGTGGTTTATCCACTTCGGCGGCACGGGAGCGAGTCGATTTTGAGCTGATCAAGAAACAAGGGGGTTGGAAAAATGACGCCACGGTTTGGGAATATATCGAGGAAGGCCAACAGCTTTCGAACAATGCTTCGTTGGTATTAATGGAAAAATTGGATATCTTGATGGATAAGGGCTGAAAATCGCTCCGAAACGCCCATTGGTTCTTGACTTGGAGTCAACTCCAGGTTGTAGGATGATTCCTAAGTGATAGTCATTTGAGGATCAGTTTGTGGCAACGAAAATACATCCGCTGATGTTCGCCGTATTCTTCGTGGCAACATTCATGTCATATCCCGCCTCAGCACATGACCCCGTTTTCGGGTTGGGACCTCACACTTTATATAAAGATGGAGTTCAGCTTAATGCCAGGGGGCATAGCGAAAAATCAGGCAATGCGTCTGAGAAAGAGTCTGAGCTTCAGTTTAAGTACGGATTGACTGGCGATTGGGTGATTGGCGTCGGAGTGCCTTATGAGTTCGGGGGCAATGAAGGCTCACATCGCGGCTCAACCAGCCTGTCCACTAAATACCGCTTTTGGCGCCAGGACCGCTTCGCGGTACAGGAATCTATGGCACTGTTGGGCGGAGTGATTTTCGATGATGGAGAAGAACAGGTAGGTGTCGAACGAAATGGTAACGATTACCTACTGGGCATCACCTACGGATACGAAGGCCGAAAGTGGTACCGCTGGGCGTCCGTCCGCCACCGGATCAATGCGGAAACGACAACCGGCCTAACACGACCGGACGTCTGGTTGGTGGATCTGGTGGGCGGCATTCGTTTTTCACCCACGGAATACCATGAGCCGGACTGGGTATGGATGCTGGAATTAAATGGTGAGTTGATTGAAAACGTCACTCAAGGCGTGGGAAGTGTGAAAAAGCAACTGGGTGGCAACCAGTGGTTTCTGTCACCCGGTTTGATGTCGACCCATCGAAATTTTGCCTTAAAGGCAGGCGTACAACTGCCCGTGATCGATGATCTGTCGGCCGATCAGGAGCGAGACGATTACCGTGCCAAAATTGAGCTGGAATGGCACCTGTAAAGAGACAACAGTTTTAGGAGTTTAACCATGAGACAGTGTTTATTTATGGCTGCATTAATGATGCTTTCATTTATGGCGCAGGCGGCTGACCGACGCTATGAACTGCACGTTGATGGCATGGCCTGTCCTTATTGTGCCTATGGGATCGAAAAGAAAATCAAAGCGCTCGATGGCGTAGATACATCCAGCGTGGAAATCAAATTGAACGAAGGGCTGGTGATCTTTGAGGCTGACACGCAGGAACCGATGGATCAAGCATCGTTTAAAACCTTGATCAATGACGCCGGGTTTACCTTGCGCCAATTTCAGGTGCAACCATCGACTCCCAAAGAAGAGTGATTCCATGATTATATGTCGATGAACACAGAGCAAATGAAAACGGACACCTCTTTATTCAGCGGCTTGGGACTTGCCATTATCGGTACCACCTGCTGCGCACTGCCGATTGTGTTGGTCGCGCTTGGGCTCGGAAGCGCTGTGGCTTCGATGGTTGCCGTGATGCCGTGGTTAACGACATTGTCGCAGTATAAAGTCATCACTTTTTCATTAACTGCTGCCGTATTGATTTATAGCTACTGGCGATTGCATCGGATCAAGGTCTGCTCTCTGGCGGACAAAATCCGCTTGCGGTGGCAAAAGGCGGTATTGTGGACGAGTACCGTGATACTTCTGCTTTCCCTTGTTGCAGCTTACGCTTTGCTGCCACTCACCTTGTGGGGGGAAAGTCTGTCATGAGCGCAGAAACTGAAAGCCAAACGCTCTTAGTGGAAGTATTAACGGCTTCCGGATGCGGTCGTTGTCAGAAGATCAAAGCGCTGGCAAAAGCGGTGATCGCTGAACTGAACGACGACCGGGTGCGCTATCAAGAGATTAATGTCGTCGATGAGATCGATTATGCAGTCAGTCTCGGAGTAATGAGTACACCCGCTATCGCATTAGACGGTGAAATGGTGTTTGCGGCACCACATTCAAAGGCAAAGCTGCGTCAGGCTATTCTTGATCGATTGGGAGGGCATCCAACCGATCAAGGTAAAGGGAACTGATGGATACCACGGCCTGGATGCAAATGGGCGGAGTTGCTGGTTTGGGTGCAGCCTTTTTGGCCGGTTTTCTGTTCAGCTTTACGCCGGTGGCTTTCGCCTCCATTCCTGTTGTACTGGCCTACGTCACTCGCGCACGCGCTTTCCGCGAGGCGATCAGTTATGGCCTGGCCTTTGCCGCCGGGCTCATACTCACCCATGTGGTGTTAGGTATCGGTGCAGCGCTAGGTGGTGCCTGGGCGCAATCGCTCCTCAGTCGGCAATGGGGCGTCATTCTCGGGCCGGTTTTGATCTTGCTGGGGTTGCTCTGGACGGGTTGGTTGAAAATTCCATTGCCCTGGTTGCCATTGCGGGGAAAACGAGCGGCGACGCTCTGGGGAGCCTTCTTACTGGGTATGCCGTTTACGGTCGGGATCTGTCCGGTCTGTTCGCCGGGGTTATGGATCGGACTCGGTGTGAGTGCCTCGATCGGTTCGGTCATGTATGGTGGTTTGCTGATGTTGGCGTTTGCTCTCGGGCGGGTGATCCCGTTTGCCGTGGGTGCTGTCAGCATCGGCTGGTTGGAAAACCTGAAAACCATCGAGCGTTGGCGTCGTGGTTTTGAGATTGCTGGTGGCATCACCTTAATGACCGTTGGGGTTTACCTGCTCAATGAATACTATTTTTGGTTTTAGATCATGATGCGAATTGGTGAAGTGGTCGCAACATTGGATATCAGTGCTGATACCCTGCGTTATTACGAAAAAATCAAACTGGTGCCCAAAGTACATCGCAATGATGCCGGAGTCCGGCTGTATTCCGATAAAGATCTCTCACGACTGCGTTTTATCAGGCGGGCGCAAAAGATGGGCTTCAGTCTGGACGAAATCAAACAGCTACTCCAGTTTCGGGAAAACCCGCAAAAAGCCAAGCCCAAAGTCCGGGAACTGGCGCATCACAAGCTGGAAGACATTCAACATCACTTGGAGGAATTGACCGTACTGAGAGACGAGCTACGGCTGCTTACGAATCTATGTAGTGAAAGTACATCAGGTTGCCCAATTCTAGAGGAACTTGATGATGAACAAGACTCATAAAACGTGGCAATAATCTTTCCAAACCGAAGGCCCTGGTCTGGTCGCGTCGCTATGTCGGCGGGCATTGGTGCATTCGTCGGAATTTCAGGCGACAATAAGCCCCACAAGCATTGGGCGCATCAATTGGTTGTTGCGCTTAATGGGGAAGTCGAAGTCGTTGCCGGTGGTGCGCGCTATCGAGATACTGGTTTATGGATTCCAGCAGGAGAACTTCATCAACTTGGGCATGCTGAGGTGGTGAGTCTGTATGTTGATCCCATTCATCAGATCTGTTCTGCACTGTTAGCTTCATTCCCGTATAGCGAAAAATCAGTGAGCCCCATAGGCAAGAATATGGCCACCGAGCTGGTACAATGCGTGTCCAAAACCGACAACCTTCAATGCGCATTGCAGACATTTCAAGCGCTGTATCATCATTATCCAATGCAAAATACAGACAACCGACTGAATCGCATCCTGTCCAGATTGAAGCAAGACGTCACCAGCGGCACCAATACACCTCTCAGTCAATTAGCAGAATTGGTTTGCCTGTCACCTAGCCGTTTTTCTCATTGGTTTTCCGAGCAAACCGGTCTGCCTTTGCGTAGCTATAAGAAGTGGTTAAAGCTGTTGGTTGGCTTTGAACTTTCCCGTCAAATGCCACTGGCGGATGCAGCCATCACAGCTGGATTTTCCGATCAAGCCCATTTCTGTCGCACCATCACGCAAGCCTTTGGGGTCAGCTCGACCACCATCATTAAACTGCTGTCCGAAGAATAGCTGTTTCGTTCAAGGCTTATTTCACGAGCAATGACAAAATAGTCCTATCGACGTGACACATGAGATATTAGACCGATGCAAAGAGTGCTTGAGTTAATGGTACGCTCCCTTTATCTGCCAGTATTTCTTTTGGTTGGCAACGGCGTGGCCGTATTCTGGATCAGTGAAGGGCTTCCCAAAGTCTGGCTGATCGTCTGGATGTTTGTATTCATCGGGCTTTCATTTCTGGCAGAGAAGTTAGTGCCCTACGATGTGGTATTCAATCGTCCGGTGGGAGATAGGGCCAGGGATATTTGTCATGCAATCATCAACGAGTCGTTAACTGTGGTGGGGCTCTGGATCTTGCCGGTGATCAGTGGATCAGTAACCGTGATATCCTTTTGGCCGAATGATTGGCCTTTGGCATTACAACTCGTCCTGGCCATATTCATTGCGGATGTCGGAATTTCGCTGGCACACTATGCCAGTCACCGAATGCGCTTTTTGTGGAAATTACATGCGGTACACCATAGCGTTAAGCGGATGTATGGGTTTAATGGCTTGATGAAGCACCCACTGCATCAGCTCATCGAAACCACCGCAGGCGTGACACCGCTACTCTTGATTGGGGCGTCATCCGAGGTCATGGCACTGCTCGCAGTTGCCGTTGTCTTGCAACTGCTGCTGCAACATTCCAATGTAGCCTACTACGTGGGTCCGCTGAAGTTCATACTGGCCATTAATGGGGTACATCGATTCCACCATTTGAACACCGCTGAAGAAGGAGATGTCAATTTTGGGCTCTTTACAACGTTAACCGATCACTTGTTGGGGACCTGGCACTACGATAACCGGTCGATAGGATCAAGAGATCTAGGGATTTCATCAGATCCAGATTACCCGGTTAATTATTTACCCCAACTTGTGCAGCCGTTTCGATATAAGCAATAAAGTCAAGCTCCTAGCGCCTCTGATAGCTCTCGATTTAACGGTGCTACACCGTACCGACAGCAGCTTGGGGCAAACGGATAGTGAAAGTGGTTACTCCGTGGAAAGAAGAGACATCAATCCGACCGCCGTGTGCTTCCACAATGGACTTAACGATTGCCAGCCCTAATCCAGCTCCTTCGCTTTGACGCTGGCGTGACGGATCAACCCGATAGAATCGGTCGAAAATTCTAGGCTGGTGTTCGTCGGGAATTTCCGGCCCTACATTCTGCACGCTAAGTAAAACCTGACCATCGTCCGACTGCTCTAAGCGAACTTTCACGCTTTCTCCTAAAGGAGAGTGGCGTAATGCGTTGGATAACAGATTCGAAAGAGCCCGCCGAAGCATGGCGCGGTCACCCATTATCCTGGGGGCCTGTCCCTCAATTTCTAACCGGACCTGCTTTTCTTCCGCCAGCGCTTCGAAAAACTCAAATAGCTCGCGTACTTCCTGGTTCATATCAAGTGGCTCCCGTATTGGTTTTAGCAATCCATGTTCACTCTGTGCCAACCAAAGCATATCGTTAACCATCTTGGTCAAACGGTCCAACTCTTCCAGATTTGAGTAGTGCAACTCGCGGTATTCATCCAGACTGCGAGACTTGCCTAATACAACTTGGGTCTGGGTGACGATATTGGTTATCGGCGTGCGCAACTCATGGGCGATGTCCGCGGAGAAATGGGTGAGTCGAACGAAGCTGTCCTCCAAGCGGCCGATCATGTCGTTGAATGAGGTGACAAGCTGTTGCAATTCTCTGGGTACACCGTCGGGCTCAAGGCGAACATGAGGGCGGTCAGCCTGTATCTCTCGCATAGTTCCGCTCAGCCCACGCAGTGGCGCATGCCCCTGATGCACGTCATACCAGGTTGCCAACAGCGTGACCGTACCTGCGAGTATCATTATGAGCCACAGACTTCGGCGAAAATTCTTGAGAAACTGGATATGAGCATCCATGTCTATGGCAGCGACGATGATGTATTCGAAGCCACCAACTTGGGTTTGGGTGATGACTCCCCGGTAGGTTTTTCCTTCAGCCTGCCATTGATATTGGTTACTAACTTGAATGCGAGAAACCGGAGCAAATCTACCAATGGGCGTTAAATAATCATCAGTTGATGGTCCATAGATCAGCCGTTGTTCCTTATCCCATACCTGGAAATAGACACCGTGATGACCTGATACTGCGTGCGACAACGCCTCATCCAAGCGTGAAGAACCGTCACTCGTTTTGCGCAAAGCACGGTCCACTGCCCTTGTCATGACCTCCAGCTCGTCAGCATCCTGTTCGGCGAAATGGTGCTCGACCGCACTATTCACCAGATAGCCGATCCCAAGAAGGCTAAGGCCAATGGCTAGGGCCACAAAGGTCATCACCCGGGTGGTGAGGGATAGCGGACGTTTTCCTAGACGACTAGTCATGCTCGTCGTCCAGTTCCAGCTTGTATCCCATTCCTCTGACCGTATGGATCAATTTAGTTTCAAAATCATCATCAATCTTGGCTCGCAGGCGACGGATCGCAACATCGATCACATTGGTGTCTGAGTCAAAATTCATATCCCACACTTGCGACGCAATCAGGGATCGTGGCAGGACCTCGCCCTGACGGCGGACTAACAGCTCCAGTAGGCAAAACTCCTTGTGGCTTAGGTTAATTTTACGGCCCGCACGCATGGCTCGATGTCGCGGCAAATCCAGAATGAGATCGGCGACGCGCATCTGATCCGTCATCACTGGTACTGAACTGCGACGTAACAGCGTCCGAACTCGGGCCAAGAGTTCGGCAAAGGCAAAGGGCTTCACCAGGTAATCGTCGGCCCCTAATTCAAGACCTTTTACACGATCATCGATGCTGTCGCGGGCAGTCAGAAAAAGTACTGGCGTTTGACGCCCCGCTTCACGGATGGACTGTACAATGCGCCAGCCATCCACATCCGGCAGCATGACATCCAGTACCAACAGATCAAACGTTTCCGTCATCGCCAAATGATGACCATCGAGGCCAGTGCGCGCCAATGTGACCATAAATCCAGCCTCGGACAGGCCCTGATGTAGATAGTCCCCAGTCTTGATTTCGTCTTCGACCACCAATAACCGCATCGTTGTCCTACTCCGTCGTTTCAGAATGGGTTTGTAAACAGCCTAAACTTAGCTAACCCACAGTAAGATGACGCCTAGATTACAACTTTGTCATTTTGGAGTCATGCGGGTGTCAGGCACCACTGGCTAGTATGCGGAACCAAGATATGGAACAACCAACACATCCCTAACAAGAGATTTAGCAATGACTTCATGGTTTCACCAACCCAAACAGTCCTGGCCGCTCAGTCGCCGCCGATTTGTGCAAGGCCTGGCAGCCGGTGGCGTACTGGCCGCTACGCCGTCCTGGTTGCAGGCTGCTGTAAAAAGCGCAACTACTCTCGGCTCAGCGCCCGTGCTTAGCGGTCGTGAAATTGACCTGGTCATCGCTGAGACACCGGTCAATTTTACCGGTGTCTCACGGATGGCCACGACCATCAATGGATCAATCCCGGCCCCAACGCTGCGCTTGCGCGAAGGTGATGAGGTCACAATCCGCGTGACAAATCGCCTGCCTGTGGCTACCTCGATACACTGGCACGGCATCCTGTTGCCTTATCAGATGGATGGTGTGCCCGGCATCAGCTTCAAAGGTATCGCACCCGGCGAAACCTTTACCTATCGCTTTACACTGCGCCAGAGCGGCACCTATTGGTATCACAGCCATTCCGGCTTTCAGGAAATGACGGGGATGTACGGCGCTTTGATCATCGAGCCCCGAGCTGGTGAAAGACATCACACCGATCAAGATCACGTGGTGCAGCTTTCCGACTGGACGGATGAAGACCCGATGCATGCCTTCAGCAAGCTGAAAATGCAGAGTGATATCTACAACTTCAGCCAGCCTACGTTTTTTGATTTTACCCGTGATGTATCGAACATGGGTCTTCAAGCAGCATTGGATAAGCGTCAGATGTGGAATCAGATGCGCATGAACCCCACCGACCTTGCCGATCTGTCGGCAGCTACGTTCACGTATTTAACGAATGGCACTGCTCCTGCTAGCAATTGGACGGGGCTGTTTAACAAAGGAGACCGAGTAAGACTGCGTTTTATCAATGCTGCCAGTAACAGCTTTTTTGACGTGCGCATTCCCGGCTTAAAAATGACCGTCATCCAATCGGATGGCCAGGATGTTGAGCCAGTAAACATCGATGAATTCCGTTTTGGCCCAGGTGAAACTTACGATGTGCTAGTAGAACCTAAAGACGATGCTTATACCCTATTTGCACAAAGCATGGAGCGCAGCGGCTATGCTCTAGGCACACTGGCCACTCGCCAAGGCTTGTCGGCTCCCATACCAGCACTTGATCCGGTGGAATGGCTGACCATGACCGACATGATGGGCGCCATGAGTCACCAGGGAATGAACCAAAAAGGTATGGATCACAGTGCGATGAGCATGGGTAACATGGATATGGGCGGCATGGATCACTCTAACAAGCATGGTGGTATGGCAATGGATCACAGCCAGCACAGCGGCCAAAGTATGTCGGGCCTGAACCAGGCCACACGCAGCCCTCTCGCCAAGCCCTCGTCTACCGTGCGTCACGCACGCACGGAGTATGGCCCATCTGTCGATCAACGCGTCAATACACCCCGTACTACTTTGGATGATCCTGGCATAGGCCTTCGAGATCTAAGCGAAAAAGGACTCCGGCCACAGGGCCACCGCGTATTAACTCTTGCAGATTTGAAATCCATTGACGGCGTTTTGGATGACCAGCGCGAACCAGTGAGGGAACTCGAACTCCACCTCACCGGTAATATGGAACGTTACAGCTGGTCGTTTGATGGGCTCGAATTTGGCAAAAGTACGCCGGTATCATTGCGCCATAATGAACGGGTCAGAATCATCCTGCAAAACGACACCATGATGACTCACCCCATGCATTTGCACGGTATGTGGAGCGAACTGGAAACCGATCAGGGCGAACTTCGCGTGCGTCGTCATACTATACCGGTGCAACCAGC
>JAKSCP010000540.1 GCA_022360535.1 Pseudomonadales bacterium
AGACGTGGCGTCAGTTATTGGCAAGGCGATCGAGGTATTTCGCCCAGAATATTTTATACCGCAGGATCACGTCTGGTGGCACTGGATGCGGCCACTGGTGCCGTCGATAGAAATTTCGGCGAGGGCGGTGTTGTCAGTATGGGCACTCCCTATCTGTCGGTTCCTTTGGTTTACAAAAACGTCATAGTTGTCGGTGCCAACACACCGCCCGGACAGCCAGGGGGCATCGGCAATCCCCGCGCCTACAGCGCCATTAATGGCAACCAGCTTTGGGAATTCAGCTCGGTACCACAGCCTGGACAGGTGGGACATGAGACCTGGGACGGCGATAGCTGGGTTGGCAGATTAGGTGCCAACGCCTGGCCTTTCTATTTTACCGTCGACACTGAACGTGACTTGCTGTTCCTACCATTGGCCTCTCCAATTCCCTTTGCTTATGGCGGCGATCGTGCCGGTGATAATCTGTTTGCCAACGCGCTGGTCGCGGTCAATGTAAACAGCGGCGAGTATGTCTGGCATTTCCAGACCATTCATCATGATCTATGGGATCATGACCCACCGGCACCGCCTACACTGTTCGAAATCAACCGACAGGGGGAATCGATTCCGGCGTTGGCGGTAACCACCAAGTCTGGTTACCTGTTTATCCTGAATCGTGAAACCGGCACACCGATCTATGAGGTGGAAGAAAAAGCTGTAGCCCAGAGTACTGTGCCGGGAGAATCAAGTGCTGCCACGCAGCCAATTCCCAGTACAACTCCGGCCATGGCGAGAGTGAGTTTCTCCATAGAGGAATTAGCAACGGCTGATCAGACTTCGGCTGAACACGTTGCTGCCTGTCAGCAACTCTTAAGCGATATCGGTGAAATAGAAAATCTGGGACCCTACACTCCCTGGAGTTATCGACCTGACGCCAGCACTGGATCCACTACGTTGTTGTTTCCAGGGCTCGGGGGTGGTCCTAATTGGGGTGGAGTCGCCTTCGACCCCAATAGCCAATTGGGTTTTGTATTCGCAGGGGATGTGGGCACGTTTGGCTGGATGCAGGATGCCGAACCCGGCGCTGACCTGCCTTACGTACGCAGCGGACCCAGACCCGGCAGCTTCCTTGTGAATATCAATGGCACAGGCATGCCCTGCCAACAACCACCCTGGAGCCATCTTTCCGCAGTGGACATGACCACAGGGGAACTTGCCTGGCGAATTCCTTTAGGCATTACCGAAGCATTGCCCGCTGGCAATCAAAACACTGGCAGACCTGGCAGAGCATCGGCCGTCGTCACCGCCACCGATCTCCTCTTTATTGCCGCAACCGACGACAATCGATTCCGGGCGCTACGCACAAGTACTGGTGAAACCTTGTGGGAAACCAGATTAGAGAAGCGCGGCAATGCCAACCCAATGACCTACCTGGGCAGTGACGACAATCAGTATGTAGCGATTAGCGCTACCGATGAGTTAGTAGTGTTCAGCCTGCCAAATTAACTTGCCATGACTGCACGGTGATTTAGTGTGGAACTAAGAGAACTCGCAACCGAAGAACTTCCAGAACTGATTGATCTCTACAAGCATCTGCATGAGTCGGACTCGGAATTACCTGCTGAAGATGAGATTAAACTTATCTGGAACGAAATTGAGAGCAATAGTTCGATAAAGTACTTCGGCGTGTTCATCTCTGGTCGCCTGGTATCATCCTGCACAATCACTGTAGTTCCCAACCTCACCAGGGGCTGCAAACCGTACGCATTGATTGAAAACGTGGTGACCCACGAAAGTTTCCGCAGAAAAGGCTTTGGCAAAGCGGTGCTTGATGCCGCACTGAAATTCGCATGGGAGAGAGGGTGCTATAAGGTGATGCTTATGACCGGCAGGCTGGATGAAGAGACTTTTGTATTTTATGAGTCGGCCGGTTTTGATCGCCATGCCAAACAAGCATTTGTGGCAAAGCCCACCGGCACTTAGTTCCAGAGACGTTCAGTCTACATACCAGGCTCTGAAGCCACCTGCCCTTCCAGGTCGACAACATAAACGAAAATCGGGCCGAGGACTTCGCTGAGCTGGGAATCCATCATGCCCCGAACTTCGCTCCAATCGAGACCGAAGTCGCCGGATGCGATCTTTGGCATCGCCAGGGATTTAAAGCGCTCTTCTGCCACCATTAATGCCAGTCGGCGCAAACAACGATTAACTGCAATCTTGTCGGGACGCCGGATGCGAGCGGGATCTTCATCCCCTTCGCTAATGATCAGATTGACGATCTGACTGTTGTCAGTGCCCTCCCAGAACCAAATTTCTCCTGGCTCTGGATTGGTTTCTTCACACCACTCCCGATAGGCCTCGACCATTGCAGGGTAACGTTCATTTAATTTACGACCCAGGCCGCGAGTCATCGCATCACCAACGCTCACGTCATTCACGATAACCTGCGCTCTGGTAAGCATGATGTCGCCTTCTACTTCGTAAATCACAGTTCTCTCCAGCTCCTGGGTAGCGCTAACACTATAAGACTCAGCAATGGGATGCACAATACAGCCACTATCTAGGCTGCCCGCCTCTCCCCATCCTTTGAAAGCACTTCCACCAACTCTTTAAAACTCTTAATGCTGTGCGCCGAAACGAAATCATCAACATAAGGCAACATAGCCTGAATACCCTGGGCTTTAGGCTCAAACTTTTCGTAGCGTAACAAAGGATTGAGCCAAACCAGTCTTCGGCAGGAGCGAGAGAGACGATCCATTTCCTGCTTCAGCCCCAGACCTTCATCCCGATCCAATCCGTCACTAATCAATAGAACGATGCCACCCTGACTGAGGACTCGCCGCGACCACTGACGGTTAAACTGCCCAAGACAGGCCCCGATGCGTGTACCTCCAGACCAATCCTCAACAGCCTCTGATGTTTTTTGCAGAGCAACATCAATGTCGCGATGCGCCAGGTGCCTGCTAATGTGAGAAAGTCTGGTGCCAAAGACGAAGCTGTAGACCCGATCCCGGTCATTGGTCACCGCATGCATAAAATGCAGAAACATCCGCGAGTACTGACTCATAGAACCAGAGATATCGCACAGCACGACCAGCGCCGGATTGCGCGTGCGCTGTCGTTTATACTGCAAGGGAATGGTATCGCTCTGGCGCATTGCCGCCCGCAGCGTCCGCCGCATATCGATGACAGGTCCGGACCCATCTACCAGAAATCTCCGCGACTTTATTTCCTGGAGCGGCAATCGCAATTGCTGCATCGCCAATTTGGCGGCGGCAATTTCTTCAACGGACATCTGCGCGAAATCTTTTTGTTGCAGCACTTCCTGATCGGACGCTGTAAACCTGGCATCGAACTCCAGCGAGCGTTCTGCCTCTTCCGGCGGCTGCTTGCCTGTATTCAAGGCCTCGCTTAAGCGCCGGGATACCGGGTCCTGTTGCTGGGGAGTTTGTACCGTCGGCAACATGGCACCCAACATGCGCTCAATGATCTTGGGGTTTTGCCAAAATAGACTGAAGGCCTGGTCGAACAATGCTTGTTGTTCGTGACGGGTTAGAAACACTGAAGACAAGCAGGCGTGAAGATCAGCCCGAGATTCCAAACCAACGAGATTCACTGCCTCAGTAGCCTGCAAAATGCTGCCCGTTCCGATAGGAAGGCCGCTCGCCCGCAGCAGGCGCGCAAAAGAGAGAAGGTTTTCAGCCAGCTTGCCGCCAGTGTCAGGCGTTGGCAACACGCCCACCTGCTAACTTCAGCTTGGCTTGTTCCAGCAGTCGCGCCGCCTCACTGCCACGAATCTGGGCAATATCGTCCTGATACTTCAACAAGGCGCCTAGAGTATCGTCGATAAGCTCCTGCTCCAGCACCACTTTATCCAGTTGCACCAGGGCTTCCGCCCAGTCCAGCGTTTCAGCAATTCCTGGTTGTTTAAAAAGGTCTTCTTCACGCAGCAGTTGCACGAAGCTTACCAATTCCTCACTGAGCTGACTGGCAATGCCAGGCATCTTACGATTCACGATTGCCAGCTCCCGCTCAGCGTCCGGATAGTCGACCCAGTGATACAGGCAGCGACGTTTCAAGGCATCGTGGATTTCTCGGGTACGGTTTGAGGTAATGATGACCAAGGGTGGCTGTTCAGCCTTGATAGTGCCGATCTCTGGAATAGTGATCTGAAAATCCGAAAGCACTTCAAGTAAAAACGCTTCGAAAGGCTCATCGGTACGATCCAGTTCATCGATGAGCAGAATCGGTGCGCCTGATTCACTTCCGCGCAGAGCCTGCAGCAAAGGCCGTTCAATCAAAAACTCGGAGGCGAAAACGTTTTTCGCTAATGCTGCTTTATCGGTTGTTTTATCACCACCGACCGCTTCAGCAAGACGAATCTCCAGCATCTGTCGAGGGTAGTTCCATTCATACACCGCCGAAGCAACGTCCAGACCTTCGTAACACTGCAACCGGATGAGGGGCCGCCCCAGGGCTTGTGCCAGAACTTTCGCGATTTCCGTTTTTCCAACCCCTGCCTCTCCCTCCAGGAACAAGGGCTTCTGCATTTTTAGTGCAAGATAGAGAGTGGTTGCCAAAGAGCGCTCGGCAATATAGTCGTGTTGACCGAGCAACTCCAGGGTCTCTTCAATACTTGTTGGCAAAGACTGGGCAGCCGAGGCATTCATTGCAAATTAGCCTTAGACGCAAGCTTCCACAGCGCGCTTTGCCATCACTTTCACCAGATGGGCGCGGTATTCAGCGCTGGCATGAATATCACTGTTCATTTTTTCAACGGGTATTTCTGCTGCATCCACCGCAGCCGAATTGAGTTCGCCATTAAGTGCTTCCTCGATGCGCAGCGCACGATGGGCACAGGGCGTCGCTCCAGTCACTGCAACTCGAACACTACCGCCGGTCTTCGCCACAAACACGCCTACAATCGCGTAGCGGGAAGCTGGGTTTTCAAATTTCATGTAGGCCGCAGATTCAGCAACCGGGAAGCTTACGGAGACAATGATTTCGTCCTCGGCGAGTGCGGTTTCGAACATGCCGGTGAAAAAATCGTCACCAGCAATTTCCCGCTGGTTGGTTTTAACTGTGGCTCCCAGTGCGATAACAGCGGATGGATAATCGGCGGCAGGATCGTTGTTGGCGATAGAACCGCCAATAGTGCCACGATTTCGAACCGCCGGGTCGCCGATATTGCCGGCCAGCTTGGCCAGCGCTGGAATCGCATTCTGCACATCAGCGGAAGCCGCAACTTCCCCATGGGTCGTCATGGCGCCAATTGTCACAGTACCCGCGTTCACGGAAATCCCTTTCAACTCGTCGATGCCACCCAGATCAATGATGTCACTTGGACTGGCCAGACGGTGTTTCATGGTAGGCAACATGGTTTGCCCACCTGCCAGAAATTTTCCGTCATCGGCAGCCTGCATGGCTTCTACTGCGGCGGAGACACTGTCTACGTTTTTGTAACTAAATTCATACATTGTTCTTTCCTCCTTCCCTTAAGCCTGGGCCGCGGATTGCGCAGCTCGCCAGACACTTTCAGAAGTAGCGGGCATATCGATATGTTTGACCCCGAGCGCGTTGGCAATGGCATTGATTACGGCGGGTGGAGCGCCAATTGCACCTGCCTCACCACAACCTTTGACGCCTAAGGGATTATCGGGTGGATGAGTCGGCGCGTAGTCCACATCAAAACTCGGCAGGTTATCCGCTCGCGGCATGGTGTAGTCCATAAAGGAGGCTGTAATGAGTTGACCATCACTGTCATAGCGACAGGCTTCCAGCAAGGCCTGGCCTACCCCATGGGCAATTCCGCCATGCACCTGGCCCTCCACGATCATGGGATTCACCAGTTTGCCAAAGTCATCTACCGCCGAATATTTGATGATTTCTACTCCACCGGTATCGGGGTCCACTTCGACTTCGCAAATATGCGTGCCGGCAGGAAATGAAAAGTTTGTCGGATCGAAGAATGCGTTTTCATCGAATCCTGGCTCTACCCCCTCTGGATAGGAATGGGGAACATAGGCATTGAATGCCACTTCGCCAATACTCATTGCCTTGTCGGTGCCGGCAACGGCGAAGCTACCATCGGCAAATTCAATGTCCCCTTCTGCTGCTTCCAGCGCGTGGGCAGCGATCTTTTTGCCCTTGGCGATCAATTTTTCACAGGCCTTGGCAATGGCAACACCACCGACTGCAAGTGAACGTGATCCGTAAGTTCCCATGCCAAATTGAGTTTTCGCCGTGTCGCCATGAATGACTTCGATGTTCTCGATAGGCACACCCAACTGATCACAAACCAGTTGTGCGAAAGTGGTTTCATGCCCCTGGCCATGGGAGTGGGTGCCGGTGAAAACCTGCACATTGCCCGTAGGATTAAACCGAACCTGGGCACTTTCCCACAGACCAACGCCACCACCCAGTTGACCGACAGCAGCAGACGGCGCGATGCCACAGGCTTCAACATAGGAACTAATGCCAATGCCGCGCCGTTTACCCCGTGCTTTGGCTTCCTCGGCACGGGCGGCAAAATCAGCATAGGCGGCCAGATCCAAAGCCTTATCCAGCGCAGCATTGTAGTCACCACTGTCATAACACTGCACGACAGGAGTTTGCTAGGGAAAGGCATCGACTGGAATGAAATTGCGACGCCGAATCTCCGCAGGATCCAGACCCATGTCGGCAGCGCACACATCCACCAGCCGCTCCAGTAAGTAGGTGGCCTCCGGCCTTCCTGCACCTCGACTGGCATCAACCGGCGCTGTATTGGTAAACACGGCTTTTACTTCTGAATAAATCAATGGTGTCGCATATTGCCCTGCCAACAAAAACGCATAGAGGTAACTGGGCACCATGGTGCCAAAAGTTGAGAGATAGGCGCCCAGATTGGCATTGGTCTGCACTCGCATTGCCAGGAACTTACCGTTCTCATCCATAGCCATCTCGGCGGTAGATACATGATCACGACCATGGGCATCCGCCAAAAAAGCTTCCGTCCTGTCAGCATTCCATTTCACGGGGCGATTGACTTTGCGACAAGCCCAACCGACTACTAACTCTTCAGCATAAACAAAAATCTTGGCCCCAAATCCACCACCTACATCTGGACCCACCACACGCAACTTATGTTCGGGTGCCAACTGATTGAATGCCGAAAGCACCAGACGATGCACGTGGGGGTTCTGAGTAGTGAGGTGTAAGGTTATTTCTTCTGTGCCAGAGTCGTATTCACCAAGCGCGGCCCGAGGCTCCATAGGATTGGTTACCATGCGGTTATTGGTCAGATCCAAAGTCGACACTTTATGAGCCGAGGCAAAAGCCGCTTCAACTCCAGCCTTGTCCCCAAACGGCCAGTTAAAACAAACGTTGTTTGGCGCGACGTCGTGAATCTGTTGTTGTCCAGTATCCGCAGCAGAAGCTGTGTCGGTCACTGCTGGCAGAATCTCATAATCCACTTCCACCAACTCAGCCGCGTCTCGAGCTTGCGATTGTGATTCCGCGATGACTACCGCAACGTGATCACCAACATAGTTGACCTTACCTTGCGCCAAAGCGGGGTGCGCCGGCGCCTTATGAGGCTCACCATCGTCACTGGTGACTGTTACTCCACAGATCAACGGACCAATACCATCTGCAGCCAGGTCATCCCCAGTCAGAACAGCAACTACCCCGGGTGCAGCAAGAGCCTGGGAGCTATCGATACTCTTGATAACCGCATGGGCGTGGGGCGATCTCACAAATACCGCATGAGTGAGTCCAGCAGGATGAATGTCATCCGTATAACGTCCCTTACCAAGCAAAAACCGTCGGTCTTCTTTGCGCTTCACACTGGCGCCAATTCCAAAGTCAGACATCAGGAGTTCCCTCCCATGGCCTTCGCACCGGCTTGCACAGACTTCACGATATTATGGTAACCGGTGCAACGACAGATATTGCCTTCCAACTCTTTGCGCACCGTCTCCTCATCCAAATCGTTG
Organism: Pseudomonadales bacterium; assembly: GCA_022360535.1. GTDB lineage: Bacteria > Pseudomonadota > Gammaproteobacteria > Pseudomonadales > Pseudohongiellaceae > UBA9145. The sequence goes on from JAKSCP010000540.1 coordinate 7,956, forward strand.
CCATTGCGATTCACGATATCCAATGCACTCATGATCATACCAGGCGTGCAGAAGCCGCACTGCAAGCCATGGTCATCCATAAAGGCCTGTTGCATGGGATGTAACTCGGCACCGTCAGCGAGGCCTTCGATGGTTGTGACCTCGGCACCATCTGCCTGCACCGCCAGCATGGTGCAGGACTTGACCGATTTTCCATTAACATGAATCACACAGGCGCCGCATTGGCTGGTATCACAGCCCACATGGGTGCCAGTTAATCGTAACTGCTCTCTGAGGAAATGAACCAGCAAGGTGCGACTCTCAACTTCGCCGCTAACCGGACTGCCATTCACAGTCATACTTATATTCATCATCTTCTCACTCTCCCCTCTTTGCTCCCCAAGTGTTCGTTCAATTAAAAGAATGCACCAAAAACCATAGCTGCAATCACCAGGGCGGCCACTACATAAATCCAGGTCGGGCGGGATTCACTCTCTTTTGCAGTGACTGCTTCGGAATCAGCTTCCCCGGTTTCCGAACCTTCTTTGGCGCTGACTATGGCGATGAAATTGTTAAAGAACTCATCTGCCAGTTTCTTTGCCGTACCGTCGATTAGCCGTGCGCCCAACTGCGCCAGCTTGCCACCAACGTTAGCAGTCACCTTATAACTTAATAATGTGTCAGAACCATCTTCGCTCAGATCGACACTGGCACTACCCTTGGCGAAGCCTGCGGCACCGCCCTGACCTTCACCATTAATTGTGTAGCCGTTGGGTGGATCTACGTCGGTAAGACTGACATTGAACTTAAAGCGCGCCTTGACCGGGCCCACTTTGGTCGTGACCTGCGCAGTGAACTGGTTGTCACCGACTTCTTCGAAGCTTTCACAGCCCGGCATGGCTGTTTTGAGAATTTCTGTGTTGTTAAGAGCAGCCCACACCGTTTCTCTGGGCGCGGGAATGCGCTGCTCGGAAGACATCTCCATACTACTGCTACCTACTACTTATAAATTTCAATTGGAGTCAGAGTAAAAATACAGTAGTTCTGCTCAGAACTACTGTATTTTTACTCTGACCCCCTTTTTACTTTTTTACCAACCTACTGCCTGACCATCCTTACGATGATCTGAGCCTGCCCGATAGATGCCATTGACCGGA
>JAKSCP010000436.1 GCA_022360535.1 Pseudomonadales bacterium
AGATGGCAGAATAGTCACCCATAACAATCAAAAACGTTGAGGAATTACACATGTACCAAGCACTAAAGCCTGTATTCGTTGCGGCGGCTGTTCTGTTCTCTGCAGCAGCACTGTCACAGGAATACGTCACCATCGACATGGAAATCGACATCAACAAACCCGCGGCAGAAGTCTGGGAGAAGGTCGGCGACTACTGCGCCATCAGCGAGTGGCTGGGGCTGGATTGCGAAATCACTTCTGGCGATGGCGGCATGGGATCGGTGCGTGCGCTGTTGGGCGGTCGCATTATCGAAATCATGGTGGCCCAGACAGAACTTTCCTATGGCTATACCCAGCCTGCGGTGGAAGGGGAGTTCTACAATCTTTATCACGGCTTTATGGAAGCCAGACCGGTGACGGACACCACCTCGAAGATGCTCTATACACTGACTTATGATGTTTCCAACCTGGCTGATCAGGCGGCGAAAGATGCAGATATTGAAAGACGCCGGGGTATGTTCACCAATGCGCTGGGTGCTATGAAAGAGTTGGCGGAGGCCGACTAGCAAGACTGAGGTTGAAGAGATAAAAGAGAGGGCCAGGAAAGACTACGCGTTTCCTGGCCCTTTTTTTAGTTGTTCGCTCTTTAGTTATTCGCAGTGCACCGGGAGTTATCGACTACCCAGCGACGGCAGTAGAATCCATTCGCGCAGCAAGCCTGCCCGTCAGCAAAATGCCGAGGGCCAAGGCCGCATGCAACCAACGGTCGGCTTGATTGATATGAATCACACCGAGCAGGTAGTCACCTGTGACAATAAATCCCAGTAGGGCAACTGACAGATAGCCAGCTCCGATAGACATCACCACTGCTGATTCCCTGCCCGGGAACATCATCACAAGGAAAAAGGCTGCACCTGTTATGAGGTGCACAAGGTTGTGCATGGCATTGGTAACGAAAATGCCTTCAGCATGCACAATGGGGTTGGGGATAAATCCTAATAGACCTACCAAAATAAAGGTGGCACCGAATACGATTGCCAGTTTTCTTGAATACTGCATGTTTGACTCCTGTCTCCAGGACAAAGCGTAAATGAACTTGCATCATTCTTGGCGACGCTTGTCTTGGAGAAATCAATAGAAAAAATAACTGTGACGCTTCTCGAAATTTCACGAAGCTAACGCAGGCAATTGCCAGTTCAGCGAGAAGCCTTCACCTGGTTCACCATGTTGGCAGCGAGTTCTTCGTGAGCCCTGAAGATTTTCAATCCCGCTTCGAATAGCTCCTTCACTTCAGGATTTTCGATGTTCGGAATAAAGGCATTGGCGACCAGATCGTTTACGGCCTGGTGATAGGCTAATTCGTTTTCGGCATAGCGAAGATCAAATTCTCCGCCCCGCAGTTGACTTAATTCGTTGACGATTTCCTGCGATGAGCTTTGCAGACTCTCGCTGAGAAAGTTGTTTTGCGGTTGGGCGTTGAGTTTCTCCAACAAGGCCAGGGCTTGCGCATTTACATTGTTGTGATCACTGATCATCTTTTGCGCGAATCCGCGCACGGCTGGATGCTCCCCCAGGGCCATAGCCAGGTGGGCATACTGAATATCAATATTGTCAGCCACGTAGGCTACATGAGCGATCTCCAGATCATTAAGCTCCGCTGGGTCCTGGGCAACTGACTGACAGGACATCACCGTGAGTCCGGCCACTATGGTCAGCATTTGGGTATTCAATTTCATTCTCTACTCCGTTCATCTTTGTAAGGGTTAAGGTTTAAACGTGGGTGGCATTAGAAACCTGATAACCTGGTAGATGAATGCTAGAAAGTTCAAAAAAAGTGATCGAAAGTACAAAAATTGATACATGATCAGCACAATCAGCTATAGTCCTATTCTCATTTTAGGGAAGAAATATGGACTTATTGAGTGACATCCTGTCTCACCTGAAACTGCAGGGGACCCTGTATTTCCGTACCTCGTTTACCGGGGATTGGGGTGTGCGGGTGCCCGATTACGAGCAGGTGGCGCGCTTTCATTTTGCTTACCGCGGTCGTTGCGTAGTGCGTGTCGATGGGGTGGAAGATCCTATTGCGCTGGATCAGGGTGACCTGATCATCATCACCCGGGGAGCCGCCCATTCCTTGCTAAGTGATCAGGAAGCAGAAGAGGAGATCGCCAGTTTAGATTCTGTGCTTGAGCAATCGGGCTACACCGGCTCCGGGACTCTGGTGTACGGGACCCATGGCAAAGAACATGAGACGCAACTGATTTGTGGACATTTCTCTTTTGATGAAAAAATCAATCACCCGCTTATTGATCAACTGCCACCGTTTATTCTGATTAAGAACTACGGCGAACAGGCGGGTGCCTGGATGGAACAGACTCTGAAAGTTATCGGTGCCGAAGCAGGGCGAGAAGGGATTGGCAGCAGCCTGATCTCGCTAAAGTTGTCAGAAATTATTTTTGTTCAGGCGCTGCGGACTTATCTCAGCCGGGAATCGGATCCAGGCCCGGGCCTGGGTGGTTTTACTGACAACCGAATCGCAAAAACTTTGCAGGCCATGCATTTGAACCCGGGAAACAACTGGACCCTCCACGACTTTGCGGCAATCGCTGGCATGTCCCGGACTTCCTACCTGACACTCTTCAACAAACTAATGAACACAAGCCCAATTGGTTACCTTACCCAATGGCGGATGCAACTGGCGCGGCAACGACTCACTGAATCGAATGACGCGATTATCAAAATCGCAGAGTCGGCTGGATACCAGTCCGAGGCGGCATTCAGTCGAGTCTTCCGAAAACATTTTGACGTGACGCCCGCTGCCTATAGAAGAAACAAAGAAGGAATGGAGTCATAGAAAAGCCGGTGGGCAGGCGAACCCTTCCTGCTCACAGTGTGCTACTACTGCAATGCGCGCAACTTTTCCGGATTGCGCACCATATAGATCGCGCTGATCTTTCCGTCGGTTACTTCCAAGGTAACCGTTTGATCGATTTCATCCTCATGTTTGAAAATCAGCCCTGGTATGCCATTAATGTTGCTGAGAATGATGTCGCTCGCTTCGAGCCGGTCCAGGCTCTTACGGGTGATGCCCAGGAAAAAGCGGGTTACTTTATCGGCGCCGTAAATTGGGCGCAATGCGGCAATCTTCTGCCCGCCACCATCGGTATAGGCGATAACATCTTTTGACAACAGCCTTTCCAGGCCAGCGGTGTTTCCTGACTTTGCGGCTTCGGTGAATTCTTCCAACAGAGTTTGATGCACATCTGGTGCGACGGTGCCCGCAGGTCTACTGGCATGTATGGACTTCCTCGCCCGGGCAGCGAGTTGGCGACAGGCAGCTTCACTCTTTCCCAGGATCGATGATATCTGCGCAAAGGATGTATCAAACACATCATGCAACAGAAAGGCGGCGCGCTCACTTGACGAGAGTTTTTGCAGTGTGAGCAGCAGCGCGAAGGACAAATCATCCGCTAATTCGTTATTACCATGAGGCGTTAAGGCTTCAGCATCAAGAATCGGTTCAGGAAGCCAGGGGCCGACATAAATTTCGCGACGCGCGTGTGCGCTCTTCAGTTGATCGAGGCACATGCGTGAGATCATAGTAACGAGAAAGGCTTCGGTATCGCGGATCGGTGTGGTGTCCATGCTACCCACTTTAAGGTAGGCGTCCTGCAGTATGTCTTCCGCATCTGTTCGACTTCCCAGCATCCGGTAGGCGAGCCCTATGAATCGGCCGTGATTTTCCGTAAGTGAGTTCTCCAATCTGTTCACGGTGTACCTCCAGTCGCTCGCTCTCGAATCTGCGAGTGCACGTCTATTGCTATTCCCCTATGACTGGACGACGCAGCGAGTTCGAATGTGACAAAGAATATCACTGTTTTTGGGCTCAACGGTTGGGCGCCAAGTCGATGTCACATTTGATGCGGCTGCCTCGTCATGTAGGCAGAGGACTACTACATGATCATCTATCTGAAACAGTGTGCCTTGTTTTATCTGCTGAATGGTCTGGCGATGATTGTTCTGCCTGAGCTTTGGTATCAATACACACCCGGTGCGGCGGACACAGGACCTTTCAATTTGCACTTTGTGCGCGATATCGGTATCGCGTTCACCGTATCTGGCGCTGGCCTATGGGTTGCGTTTTCCCAACGGGAAACGCCCAACTTGCCCCTGGCCTGGTTGGCCATCGCATTTTTAGTTGGTCACAGCATCTTGCACCAGGTGGAGATGATCACCATGACACCGTCGGCACAGGAGATTGCTCGGGATTTCACCTTGATCGTGTTGCCTGTGCTGATCGCGGTTGTCGGCCTGGTGAGACTAAGCAGCGCGGATGCAGGTGGGCGAAGCAATCAGCAAATACGTTCTGAAACAGTAGTTAGAGGAGTCGGAGGAAGAAAATGAGTAAAGCAATTGCAAGCTATTTGCTATCAGATTTTGCCAACAACTATGGCTACGATGTGGGTTATCTGGAGAATATGGCCGATGTCTCTCCCGGCGCTTTCTACCGTTATCTCCTGTGCACACCGTTGTCCAGATACAGAAGTAAAGCGCCCCTTCAGCCTTATATGCTGGCTAAGATGGTAGCCACCAAGCATTTTGATTGCGGCCCCTGTCTGAATCTGGTGATCAATATGGCGCGAGAAGTAAAGCTGGATGACAAGACAATCCATGCTGCGTTAACAGAAGATGTGAGTGCACTGTCTGATGAAGAAGCGTTGGCGGTACGATATGCCAACGCTGTGATAAATCAGGATGCGGTTGCATTGAAAGACAGCGAGATGCAGATAGTCGATCAATGGGGAGAAAAGGCATTGACTGATTTTGCCATCGGCGTCGCGTTTGCAGCCTTCTATCCGATATTGCGCAGAGGACTGGGCCACGCACATAGTTGTGAACCTGTAATGAAAGAACTGGAAAGGCTTGTGTCACATGAACCAGCGCTATCGGCTGGTGAGCCAGCCTGAAGTCCAGAAAACCAGGAACCAGGAGAAGCCATGATTATTCGCAAACGCTACTTGTCAGGGTCGGTCTTATTGCTATGCATGTTGAGTGTTTATCTATTCAGCGATTCGGTGGTAGATACCTCTTCGGCAGCGCAAGATGCACCACTGAGTATTACGCGTAAACTTCCACCTCTATTGGAAAACCAGGAGATGCGCATTGTGGAAGTAACATTGTCTCCCGGAGAAGCATCACCTCCTCATCGCCATAATGCATTCGTCTACGTTTACGTATTGGAAGGCGAGGTGGAAATGCAGGTGAGAGGCGGGGAACTGAAACGATTACAGCCAGGAGATACCTTTTTCGAATTGCCGGACGATGTTCATCAGGTCGGTCGAAACCTGAGTGCTTCTGAGCCAGCCAGGTTTCTGGTGCACATGCTTAAATCCGTTGGCGCTTCCGCTTATACAGAAATTTGATATATGGGTTCAGAGCAGAAAATGCAGTGCCGTGTTTTCACTCTGAACCATTCTGCTACTCCTTCTGCTGTTAGCAATCGAGATTGCCTGCAGAGACAATTAGCTCCAGCAGTCTCGTGAATTCTCTGTCAGTAATTCCGTCCGTTCCGAAGAACCGCCGACTTAACTGGGCGATGGTGGACGCACCGTTCGGAGTATCCACGGTATGGGCAACGACTAGATTGCAGGTGGGTGCAATGTATAAATAGTGTCCGCGATTACCTGTGCCAGCAAAGGCTTTGCCTTGAATGTTTGGTACTGGGAAGCGGCGCTTATTTCCCTGATCAACCCACCACAAGTAGCCATAGTGTGTATCGAAGTTGGCGAATTCATAGTTGGTGGGTATGCCATCCGTGGATTTTTCTACCCATTCTTCTGACAGGATTCGATTGCCTTCCCACATTCCCCTGTTTAAGTAGAGTTGACCAAATCTCGCCATATCCCTGGTTGATACTTTAAAGAGATAGAGCCGGTGATCGGACTTGTTGCCACGCATGGCTTCGGCCCAGTTGGTTCGATCTACATACTCTACGTCAGCGGGTGAAAAATCCTCCATGCCCAATGGTTGTGCAAAGAATTCATCAAACGCCTGGTGAATGGTCCTGCCAGTTTCCTGTTCCCAGATAGTGCCAAGTGCATTGAAATCCCAGTTGTTGTAAATCCAGTATTCCCCAGGAGGGTATTGTTCGCGCGCCGGCATAAAATCCCACCAACCCGCTTCATAGAGGGAGCGATGAACGATTCCGGAACGAGATTGCAGGAGGCTTTCGACGGTTGCGGTTTTTTCCTGTTGGGTTAGTCGTGGATCAGTATCATCAATACCTATCTCTGCAAGACTGCGATCCAGTGCAATCCAGCCCCTGTCATAAGCAATGCCAAACAGCCCGCTCAGAAAACTCTTACGAATAGAGGCAACATTGTATTTGCTGCTCACGTCGCCCCAGGCCACAACTGCCTCTCCGTTGTGCAGAACGTTCAGCGCGGCTGATTCCAGGGAGTCGTAATATTCTTTCAGACTATTGAGATTGGACTGACTCCACTGACCAAATGAGTTGCTGGTCATACAACAGATAACAGCGATAACAAATAGTCTGGTCATAGCTCACTCCGGCGTAGGTCTTTTCTGTGACGATAGATTCGTTTGAAGTGAGAACCACCGTCATGCCGGGGAGTATAAGAATGGGAAGCGAGCAACTTGTCCCGATTTACAAATCAGAACACTGCGGAGGCGTTGTGAGCCGCCTTAGAGGGCGTATTTGGACGGAATCGTGCCGGTTTCGGTTTTGAACGCGCGGTAGAAAGCCGAGCGCGAGTTGAATCCTACCTGCTGGGCCAGTACACCGACATTGCTCTGTTCGGTATACCTTTCCAAAAAAGCAGCAACGCGGAGTTTGTTAATGTAGTCGTTGAATCGCCCAAAGTGTTGATTCACTGCCTGGGACATGGTGTTCCTTGGGGCCCTGCTTCTCTAGAATCATCAAACGGCAGGCAGTTTTGCACCTTGGAACGCAAGGAGAGAGCATTGAAGCACCAACACTGACGTCATCACGACGAACAAATGATTGAACA
>JAKSCP010000174.1 GCA_022360535.1 Pseudomonadales bacterium
CCCTACCGTACCTTTTTATACCCGGTGCCACCCATCCTCTACCTCATGCTGACCGGATGGACATTGACTTTTACCCTGGTGAACCGTCCAGTCGAGGGGTTGTTTAGCCTGGGAATTATTGGCTGTGGTTTGCTGTTTTACTGGCTCGCTGCACGAAAATTGGAAGCTACCGCTTAACTTCTTATGGCAGAATCTGACCCCAAGCTAGCGACAGAGTTAACACGCAAGGACAGGTTTGTGTTCGGTTTCCTGCTTCCGATAGCGACTCTTGTACCTGTTCTATTTCTCATCATGATGATGGATTCAAACTCAGGCGCGGCCGAGTTTGCTGCACTGGGTATTTTTCTGATCGTACTGACCATATCTCCTATCCTGCTGATCGTCATGGTAATTGTCGCCTTTCAACCAGCGCAGTCGAAAGGTAGTTGTTACAAACGCGGTATGATTGCACCGGGAATTGTAATCCTTGGAGCTTTTCTTTTTCAGCTGGGCTTGTGGGACGCGCTTGTTTGACCACGAACTCCTGCCAATCGACAGTGATCGAGACGCAGGTTGATGCAGGCTATAGACCAGCCAATCGAGCGAGTCTCCTCTCACCAATAAGGATCAGGAATCCCAACAGGCTTAGGAAAATGCCAAGTGCGTTGAGGATACTGTTGTATACATTTCTGATGCTTTCTGTTCCAGACTCGAAATACACTCTGGTCGCCACGCTTCCCGCTGCTACCGGCTCGCCAAAAAGATCTACCGCGTCCTGCTCGACCAGGACTTCTTCTTGAAAGAATGATCCCACGTAGTTCCGGCGCAGAATTTGACGGTAGTTTTCTCGCCGTGCTATCTCGATCTGCTTCTGACTAACTATGTCAGTCAATCGATATCCTCTGAAGGGTTCCACATTATCTACTACCGAAGGATCCGAACGCGCGATAGACGAAATAATGTTGTCGCGATCATGAAATAGATTCTCTGGTTCAGTGGAGTAAACCACCCCTTCAGACTCGTAACGATAAACCTCATCAGTAAAGAAGAACTGAGATGCACCAGCGACCAGCATTGCAATGCCTAATGCAAATGAAATCGAACCTGTAATGATCCAGTTGCGAGACTTATGTACAACTCGATACTTATTTTGCTGCATAACCCCGCGCACTTCCGGGAGAGATGACAAAGTGCCTGCAACATAGTCAGGATCCAGTCCATCCAGAAGCGCAGGCAGTTCTAACCCAAATGCTCCGGCGATTTTCTCCAGAAGTTCACTGGAAGGAATGCTCTTATCGTTCTCAATTTTAGACAACCAGGATTGTTCAATACCCAGCTTTTCGGCCAAATCCGGCTGAGTCCAGTTCCGTTCCTGTCTCAGTCTGCGAAGTTTCTCTCCAAAGTACATTTCAATGTCCTCTGTTGTGATGTTGGCAGTATTACCAACTATTCCCAGCGGAATAAACAGCGAAATATTCAGAAATATTAGGGAATTTTTGCTGAGAAACTCAACCGGGGCGTGGCTGTGATGAGTTTCAGCGGCGAAACGTGGAAACCTGGATGAGTGGAAAGAGGAGCGGAAAGAAAAATGGAAAAATTAGCGCGCTGTATGTTTCGCTAGCAGTTGGCGCATCGCCGGGGTAGAAGCCATGTTTAATGGCGTGCGGTATTGCAGCCCGTCGCTGGCAGCAGTTCTGACGCCGAGATCAGGTCTGGCGCCATTTTCCAACAGCAGAGCAGCGGCAGCTAACTGACCAGTTCTGGCAGCACTGATAAGCGGCGTCTCGTCCCTGGGGACAATCGCGTTAGCATCTGCCCCGGCAGCAAGCAATTGTTCAATAGTGGCTAGTTCTCCCCTGGCGGCCGCGAGTATCAGCGGATTACCACGCCTTGAGGCGCCCTGATTTGGATCTGCACCCTGCTCAAGAAGATAGCTCACCATCTGCTGATCCTGATTATTGATTGCGATCATTAAAGGCGTGCCAAGACCTGAGATAGGTGTATTCAGTCGAGAATCACTTTGCAACAATTGCTCGAGGGAAGCATAGTCCTGACTGTCTATGGCTGAGTGAACTGCCTCGCCCGTTGTCATATCCTGTAAACGATACTGTCTGAACAGTCTCTGCTGTTGCTCACCCTGAGGAAAGTCAGCAATAACGTTTGGCACTGAGACACTTAGGAGCAGGAAGGCAAGGCAACATACGGTGATTGGCAACTTCTTATTCTGATTGGAATGATCAGGGTTAATTAATCTTGTGAGTCTGGATTTCAGTTCATTCTCTTTGCCTATGAACTCATGACCAATCAACGCTCTGGTCGGGCGCACAATCAAATTGGCACAATCGAGCAACGACTGCGCATAGCCAAGTTGATCATGGGAGCGTTCGGCGGCTCGTTGATCGCACACTATTTCTCGATACAGTCTGACATCGCGCTTGAAACTGGCGACAACCGGGCTCCACCAAAAGAGCGCAGTGATAATGCCAGTGGCCAGTGAAACCCAAAGATCTTTACGTTGATGGTGGGCATGCTCATGCATTAATACATGGCGTAATTGCTGCTCATCAAGGTTTTGATAAAAGTTGGCGGGTAGCAAAATGACTGGCCGCAGTAAGCCAACAGCCATTGGCGCCTGGATCTGTTCGCTGGTCAGTACGGGAACCGAAATCTCTCTAACAACTGATTGTGGTAACGCAATAGGTTTGGAGCGCCTGACCACTACACCGGTAGCGATCAACATATAAACCATGCGCAGCCATGCGATGATTGCGCCGAGAATGGCTATGAGTGCGCCATAACGAATCAACGGCGACAGCATGTAACTTAGCTGATCCCAAACTTGTAGTTTGTCATCGCTATTGCTGACCAGCACAAAGGATTCCTGTGACTCTTGATTTTCAGCGACAGGAAATTGCTGCGCAGGGTTATGAGTGACTTGTTCACTACCCGCAATTGCGGTGGTGGTCCTGAATTCGTTAAGGATTGAGGTAGTCTGATCCAGCACCGCCATATTACTTGCATGCCAAAAAACCAGGACGGCTGGCAGCAGCGTTCCCATGGCTAATGCAAACAGGTGCGCCCTGTACGCTACGACTGGATCAAGTCGGTGTTTTTGCCAACGGGAAAACACCGACAAAATGACAGCAAAGCCTGCACAGATGCTGAGGTGGTAGAGTAAGAACAGCTGAACTAAATAGCTTTCAGGCGACACTACGATTTTCTCCCGCCAGAATTTTTTCCATACTGTCACTGATCAGTGGAAATAAAATTTCATTTTTATTTATATC
>JAKSCP010000437.1 GCA_022360535.1 Pseudomonadales bacterium
AAGGTACTGGCTACCACTTCGCCGCGCACTGACCGTTGCATCTCTGTTACTTCTTCCGGACGCTCGTCGATCAATAACACAATAAGCCGGGTTTCCGGATTATTACGTGTGATGGATTGAGCAATGTTTTGCAGGATTAATGTTTTACCTGCTTTCGGTGGCGACACAATCAATCCACGTTGGCCTTTGCCGATTGGCGCTGTCAGGTCGATGACCCGGGCACTGAGGTCTTCAGTGCTGCCATTACCAACCTGGAGTTCTAAGCGGTCTTGAGGAAAAAGTGGAGTGAGGTTTTCGAAAAGGATTTTATTCTTGGAGGCTTCGGGTTTGTTGAAGTTGATTTCGCTGATCTTCAACAGGGCAAAATAACGTTCGCCATCCTTTGGAGGTCTGATCTTGCCAGCTACCGTATCTCCAGTCCGTAAGTTAAAGCGTCTGATCTGACTGGGAGAAACGTAAATATCATCAGGGCCTGCCAAATAAGATGAGTCAGCTGATCGCAGAAAACCGAAGCCATCCTGCAATATTTCCAGCACACCATCACCGTAAATATCTTCGCCGTTCTTGGCGTGTTTTTTCAGAATAACAAAAATGATGTCTTGCTTGCGTGTGCGGGACACATTGTCCAAACCCATTTCGTGGGCTGTCTCGATTAATTCAGCAATGGGTTTCTGTTTGAGTTCGGTGAGGTTCATAGTTGGAGATCTTTCAGAAAAGGAAAAAGGGTAATTCGGCGATTCAACATCGCGGACTGCGAATGCATCCACATTGAAGTGTCATAACTCATATGAGCAAAAACTTAAGGTAAAGTAGAGAAATTATTTGATTAAAAAGGGAAGTTGTTACTGAAACTGCTTAGTAAATCTGCAGAGTGGAGAATGAACTTAATTGGGTATCGGTTCTTCTACCTCAGCACTTTAAAAAGTACTGGTACATCGCAATCGTCTGGAAATTTTTGTAATTGTCTTTTTAGTGCAGGCTGTCTGTGTTTTGTTTTTTAAGTTTAGGTCAGCCTTCGCATGTTGCACCTTTGTTCACGATTCAATGTACAAACTTTATTTCAATAGTATTCCACTCCTATGAGTTCGTTTTAAATACTGTTAACTAAACTAACTTTATTCTTTATCACACAGCATAAACTCACATGAGTTTGCTGTAATGGCTAGGGTGTTCTGTTCAGGTTTTGGTGGAAGTTTTGAGAAAAATGTGTCGAAGATTCAGGTACTTCCACATCCTTTTGGTGCCTCGCAGATAACGAGACACCGCAATTAAACGCAATTTAGTAATCGCTGTCAATAAATCCCGAAGCTAGAATTTCAGGTTCTGAAGTAACTTTTCAGCACGCATTCTTGCCTTCGATGCAGTTATCTGAGGTCCCTAGGCACCCGACGCTGCATCTAGGGGCAGCACACTGTCAATAAATGCCGATAGCTGAGATTTGGACAAAGCACCGACTTTTTCTCCGACTTTTTCGCCATTATTGAAGACGATTAATGTGGGAATTCCGCGGATTCCATATTTTGGGGCAGTCTCTGTATTCGCGTCCACGTCCATCTTGCAGACTTTGAGTTTGCCGTCATATTCGGTGGCAATTTCCTCTAAAACTGGTGCAATCATCTTGCACGGGCCACACCACTCGGCCCAGAAGTCAACAATTACGGGGCCTTCAGCCTGTAATACGTCTTGATCGAAACTACCATCTGAAATGTGAACGATATTGTCGCTCATGCTGCTTTTCCTTTCCTGTGGGGGTTCAAGTTAAATGGTCCGCCGCACCAACGGGTCTGTGTAAGAGAGGGCGAGCCCGGGGTCATTGTCGGCCTGAGCTTGGTCTTGGCCTGGTTGGACGTTAATAATAAGGGCTAATACTCAGGATTCAAGAGCTGGTTTTGTCGATAGATAAGACCGCCAACGCTGGTCTTTTCAGTCAAACCTGGAGAATTAATTTTCCGTACTCTGCAACATGGCGGCTACTTTCTTGGCGAAGTAAGTGAGCACGCCATCGGCGCCCGCGCGCTTGATGGCAGTTAAGGACTCCAGGGCTATGGCGTCTTCATCCAACCAGCCGTTCTGCGCGGCAGCCATATGCATGGCGTATTCGCCGCTGACCTGATAAACAAATGTCGGCACGCCAAACTCGGCTTTGACTCTTTGCACAATATCCAGATAAGGCATGCCCGGTTTGACCATGACCATGTCAGCGCCTTCGGCCAAATCCAGAGCAATTTCCTGCAGCGCTTCGTCACTGTTCGCCACGTCCATCTGGTAACTGTATTTGTTACCAGCGCCCAGATTAGCGCTTGAACCTACGGCGTCTCGAAAGGGCCCGTAGTAACTCGAAGCATATTTGGCTGAATACGCAAGAATCTTGGTGTGAATCTGCCCTGCCTCTTCCAGCACAGCGCGAATAGCCCCAACACGACCATCCATCATGTCTGACGGAGCGACTATGTCGGCGCCCGCTTCGGCATGGGATAGTGCCTGTTGCACAAGCACATCAACCGTTTCTTTATTTAGTACGTATCCACTCCCATCAATAAGGCCGTCCTGACCATGGCTTGTGTAAGGGTCGAGAGCTACGTCGGTGATGACACCTAACCCGGGTTGCGCGTCCTTAATAGCGCGAATGGCATTCTGTACCAAACCATCAGGATTGAAAGCTTCTCTGCCGTCGTCGGTCTTAACATTGGCACTTGGTGATGGAAACAAGGCAATGGCTGGAATATCAAGGTCCACTAGTTCGTTGGCTTCAGCGACAAGATTGTCGATGCTGACACGGTACATGCCTGGCATTGATTCTATGGGCTGTCTTTCACCATTGCCTTCAACAACAAACATGGGAAAGATCAGGTCGTCTGTAGTCAGCCTGGTTTCCCGCATCAGTCTGCGACTGAACTCATCACGACGCATGCGACGCATACGGGTTACCGGAAATTTGCGACTGAAATCGAAGTTAGACATGGTCCGTACTCGTTCTGCTGATTGCTTGTTAAATCGCCTGGGGCAGGGGATTATAAGCCATTGCCGCCTGGAAAGGGTGTTTTCGCCGAAATTAAGGAACTTGAAGTGAGTAAATCCAAACTGCTGATTGTGGCAGTCATTGTGCTGGCATTGGCCAGCTTTTTTGTATTCGACCTGGGCCGTTTCCTCTCCCTGGAATATGTCCAGTCCCAGCTCGATTCAATTCAGATTTTTAAGGAAGAGAACTTTGCTCTTTCTGCAGCGCTCTACTTTCTCACTTACGTATTGATCGCAGCGCTATCGATCCCCGGCGCGCTGATTATCACGCTGCTAGGGGGTGCAATTTTTGGATTGGTTTGGGGAACACTAATCGCTTCATTCGCCAGCTCTGTTGGTGCCACGGTAGCTTTCCTGGTTTCCAGAACACTGCTGCGTGACTATGTGCAATCACGTTTCGGTGATTACCTCGAACCGATAAACAGAGGTATTGAACAAGACGGAAGTTTCTATCTTTTTACAATCAGAATGGTACCGGTATTTCCATTCTTTATGGTGAATCTTCTAATGGGGCTCACACCTATCGGTATCGTTCCCTATTACATTGCGAGCCAGACCGGCATGTTCCTTGTCACGGCAGTTTACATTAACGCGGGATCAGAACTGGCGCAGATCACTTCCCTTTCTGGGCTAGTGAGTCTTCCAGTAATCATGTCGTTGGTATTAGTAGGTGTGACCCCCCTCGTTGCGCGCTTGCTTATCAATACTATCAAGAGAGTTAAGCAATGAAGTCTTTCAAGAAGCCCAGGAAGTTTGATGCCAATGTTGTCGTGATTGGTGGCGGGTCGGCGGGGCTGGTGGCCGCCATCATTGCAGTTGGTGCGAAAGCAAAAACTGTACTTATTGAAAAGCACAAGATGGGTGGTGATTGTCTCAATACCGGCTGCGTCCCCAGTAAGTCATTGCTGCGTAGCGGCAAGATCATGTCGTACATCCGAAGGGGCAAGGAGTACGGAATTGACGATGCAACAGGCACAGTCAATTTTGCCGAAGTGATGGAACGAGTTCAGGGGGTAATCAAAACTATTGAGCCCCATGACTCCATCGAACGCTTCACGTCTTTGGGCGTGGAATGCGTTACAGGAGATGCTCGCATCACTTCACCCTATAGCGTCGAAGTAAATGGAAAAACCATTACGACACGTTCAATCATATTGGCCAGTGGTGCCCGCCCACTGGTACCACCTATCCCCGGCTTGGATGAGGTTGGTTATCTCACTTCCGACACCGTGTGGTCATTGCGAGAACTACCGAAACGGTTATTGGTAGTCGGAGGTGGCCCTATCGGTTGCGAACTTGCGCAAGCGTTTAACAATCTGGGTGCCAGGGTCACCCAAGTTGATATGGCACCGCGCATCATGCCCCGTGAGGACCCCGAAGTGTCAGCGGCTGTTGCCGAACGTTTTGCCAGTGATGGTATTGAGGTGCTGACTGATCACAAACTAGTGCGCTTTGAAAAAGCCGATGGCATAAAGGTGATGGAAGCCGAGCATCAGGGCGAAACTGTCCGGGTAGAGTTCGATCAGGTTCTTCTTGCCATAGGACGGAAGGCCAATGTCGAAGGCTTCGGTCTGGAAGAACTGGAAATGCCTTTGACGCCACAGGGGACAGTGCAGATCAATAGCGCTATGCAGACTGCCTATCCCAACATTTATGCTTGTGGTGATGTGGCTGGACCTTACCAGTTCACCCACATGGCTTCGTTTCAAGCTTTCTTCGCCAGCATTAACTCCCTGCTTGGCGGATGGTGGCGACTCAAAGCCAGTTACCGGGTAGTACCCTGGGCAACGTTTACCGATCCGGAAGTAGCACGAGTCGGTCTTAGTGAACTAGAGGCGAAGGAGCAAGGAGTAGCTTACGAAGTTACTCGTTACGACATGGACCATCTCGACCGAGCGCTTGCTGATGGTGAAGCTCACGGCTTTATCAAAGTGCTAACAGTCCCCGGAAAAGACAAAATACTGGGGGTCACCATCGTTGGCTATCATGCAGGGGAATTGATTGGCGAGTTCGTGTTCGCCATGACTCATGGTATGGGACTGAAAAAGATAGCCGCCGTGACTCATATCTATCCGACGCTATTGGAAGCGAACAAGTTTTCGGCTAATGCCTGGCGTAACGCTAGACTGCCGGAAAAATACTTCCCCTGGATGGAGAAATTTTTTCGCTGGCAGCGCGGAGCTTAGTAGTTGCTGTTAGGCAGTTTCTGACGTTTGGCGAAATGCCATGTACAGGCAGGTTGAGAACAATAAGACGAAAGCCACCATCGACATTTCTGGAATGCTGAGTCCTAAAAAGCGGAACTGTACTTCAGCACAGTTACCATCACCCTTTAGCAGAAAGTTCAGCACTTCGATGAACGGAAAGTTCTCATACAGATAGGACAACCCGGGACCGCAAGCTGGAACCTGATCCTCGGGCAAATGTTGCAACCAAATCTGGCGGCCGGCGAAATAACTCCCGATCACACACATGGATGCACCGCCAAATGCGTAGAGTTTCTGGCCTTGAACGCTGGGGTTGTGAATGGCGGAAGCCAGACAGGTGAGGCCACAGAGAATCACGAATACACGTTGGGTAATGCAGAGACCACAGGGTGAGAGCAGCATGACGTGCTCCATATAGAGCACGATACCGATCGTGATGACAGTAGCCAGGAATACCGCCACATTGATCAGGCGATTATTGGGTATTGCGAATGCCATGTGCTCTCCTGAATATCCTTCCAGGCGCTATTCTACACTACCTGCGGGGGCCTGTGAGCCCCGCCTCAGCTACGATTCCACGCTTCCAAAAACTCATCAAAGCTCTGGCTTTCCGCGGCCTCGATTTCCTGCTGGCGGACGTGAGATTGCTCAGCAGCAGCGATGAATTCTTCCCGGGTGCGGTCACTGAGACCACCATTTTGCAGGTGGTCGCGGGTCTGTTTGGATCTTGCCATGGAAAACTCAAAGAATGAGAGTCCGCTGTCTCGCATTTCTTTCAGCATGCGTCCGGAGGGCGTCAATTCATCGTTGGCAACCTTGGCCTGTTGTCGCTGCAGGGATTCACTATAGCTGCCCGTTTCATGCGTCTGATCAAGCAGTACAGCACTGTGCGCCATATCCTCGAGCAGGGAGTTCGCCCAATCCCGCAATCCGATTTCTTTATCTTCTTGCATCAGCACAAGCGCTGGGTCACGACCCTGCTCAACGACCTTGGCCAGGTTAGCAGCCACCTCAAAAAACTCTCGTTCATTGCAGATCGGCGACTCACTGAGCAGGCAATGCAGTAAGAACGTATCGAGGAATCTTACTTCTTCGCTGTCGATTCCCAGCGGCAGGTAGGGATTGAGATCCAAGGCCCTTACTTCAACATATTCGATGCCGCCATTAATCAAGGCATCCAGTGGGCGCTCTCCGCTTTTTACGTTTCGTTTGGGGCGTATGGTGCTGTAAAACTCATTTTCCAGCTGCAACAGGTTAGTGTTGATTTGCAGATATTCCCCATTCTCTTTGTGTCCGATCGCTTCATATTCTGCATAGGGTTCATGCATCGCGTTATAGAGACAGTCAACATAAGTCTGCAATTCGTTATAACAAACAAAGAGAGTCTTTTGCGCCTCGCTCTTGTAACCAAGATTACCCATGCGCAAACACGTCGCGTCAGGCAAGTACAAGCTGTAGTCATCAAATTCCTGCAGGCCATGATCACGCCCCTGTACAAAACATTTGCAAGCAGCAGGCGATGCACCAAACAAATAGATCAACAACCACGAATAGCGATGAAAGTTACGAATGAGATGAAGATACTTGTCAGTTCGAAAATCTTGTAAGGACTGCGTGTCGTTGCAGAGTTTCTGGTAGGGCGCCCAGAAGCTGTCCGGCATGGAAAAGTTGTAATGCAATCCAGAAATCACCTGCATCAAACTGCCGTAACGATTGTGCAGACCCCGCCGGTAGAGATTTTTCATGCGGCCGATATTGGAGCTGCCGTACTGCGCAATTGGAATCTCCGCATCTGCGGACAGCGGGCAGGGCATACTCGCAACCCAAAGCAGCTCATCCTGTTCCAGGTTCTGCAAACTGAAACGGTGAATGTTTTCCAACATGGACAGACATTCGTCGATATCGGTATAGGCTGGAGTAATAAACTCCAGGAGTGCTTCAGCGAAATCGGTGGTGATATAGGGATTGGTGAGGGCAGAGCCCAGGGCTTCAGGATGGGCACCGAGGGAAATACGCCCGTCAGGAGATACTCTTAAGCTCTCCTTTTCGATTCCTCGGCGAATCTCTCCCCAGCTTTTATCGAATTCAGCGATTTGATAACGCTGAAGACTCTCGTGGAATTGCTTGGTCAACGTCTCTCCCAGCACTATGTTCTAACTTGTTGACTCTCACGGGTGAGGCATTATGTCAGATAACCCTCAGTCGTGCGAACAGCGATCAATAGTGATTAATGGCGTGACGAGGCCGGAATTACAGGGCTAACTAAGATTAGGATTAGAACAACGATCAGGAATCTTCTGGAAGACCCTGCTTGAATCGGGTGATCAGTCGGCGATCTTTCTTGTTGGGTTTGCTCGGTGAGGGCCAGTGCCTGGGTTGGGATCGGCGCTGCGCCTGGAGTTGTTCTCTGCGTTGAATGCTGTCTTCGGTCTCTGCGTACAATAGCTGTGCCTGTGGCGCACCACGACGTTGATCACTCAGCGCTTTGACGACAATCGTTTTGTCTTCATACCCTTGCCGCAGCTGCAATTCCATGCCTACCTCTAATTCCTTGCTTGGTTTCGTGCGCGCTCCTTCGCAATGGACTTTTCCACCCTCGATGGCCTGTTTGGCGAGCGCGCGGGTTTTGTAGAAGCGCGCTGCCCACAGCCATTTATCAATTCTCACTC
>JAKSCP010000287.1 GCA_022360535.1 Pseudomonadales bacterium
AATTCCTCTTCCTCACCCTGCAACTGGGCGGCATCAAATTTGCCCTGACCTACAACTTCCTCTTCCAGATCCTCCGCTACCGCTGGCGAATCCGTTTCAGGAACGGCCTCCTCCGCAGGTCCGGCAGGCGCGACCTCTTGTTCTTGCTCCTGCTCTTCCATTACGCCTGCTTGCGGCAATTCTTCTTCCAGGGACTCAAGCTGGACCGAATCAAACTTGCCCTGCAACTCGTCTTCTTCAACACGTTGAACTGCATCCGATTTTTCCTGCAAGGTTGAACTGCGGGATAGCGACTGTAACGCTTCCGCCTTTTTCAACTGAGCAAGCTGCATGGAATTTTGCTGAAGCGAATCGACTCGTTTCGCTTGCGCGGAAGATTCGTTCTGAAGTGTCACTGACACTTTAGACTGCTGACCTGAATTGGTGCGAGACTGTGATGCGGCAGGCTGATGCTCAGCCTGATTTTTGACTCTTGTTTTTTTCATTTATCTTCAAGAGCAGATGATTGACCCCGGGCATGCGCAATTTTTACGCAGCTCAACTGTATACCTCCTTAGATGTGGGTGGCAAGGCCATTCAGGTATTTTGCTGGCACTTTGTGATGAGCTTCGAATCAAGCCCCGGGGAATATTTGGACGAGCTACAAGTGCCAACGAATTGCGCCCTACAGCAAACCCAAAAGTGAATCTCTGTGGGCAAGCAGATTATTGTAAAAAATTCGTAACATAAAACTGAACTTCGAAATATCCAGTTCTCGCTCTGGATCTTCGGTCAGTACCGACTTCAGGTAGAGCTGACCAGCATCCACATGAAAAGCACTCAACTCGGTTGCGTTGTTGGCGTCTGATAGCGCTTGCAACAATGCGGGCGATGGACTGTCTTTACAGTCTCCCAGCAAACAATGCAGTTGCAGAAACAGGTATGGGGTGTCGTTAGAGATCTCTATTGGAAAATAATTGACGCTGATTATGAGTTCATCAGAGATCTTTATCTGAACCATATAGGTGCCGAATGTCTCTGGCTCAAAGAACTCATAAGGAAACTCCGACTCGTTGAGCAGAAACTCAGCGAGCCTGGTCATTCGAGGCTTATGAAAATTTTCAATACAATATTCGAGATCACTCATGCCACTACCGGGTCTTTAATTTGTCCATGAAATATTGGACCAGTTCATTGCCAGTTTTCTTATTCGCCATGGCCTTGATCAAGGTGACACTGGCGCCTGTCCCCAGTATTTTGGTCTCCACCCAGCCATAGTCTTTATTGATCGCTGCGGCTCTTTCCTTGGTAGTGCCCTTGTCTGCATCAGCTACCTGCTTGTCATGATCGGCAATATTATCCAGCAGACGGCGAGAGGAATGGAAATAGCGCTCCTGCTTCGCCTCATCGCTCTTCAAGATATCAGTTGAATCATACAAGGAAGCGCCGAATAGACCACCTTCTGCACCCTCAGCGAAATCTTCGGCTCCCTTGCCTCGCGCCGCAAACTTTATGGCATTACCTCCTGCCCGGGCCGCCCCTATGGCCGCAGTACCAGCACGCATCGCAGCGCCGGCTACAGCGCCTGTTCCCGTTAAGGTCGCAATATCTGCCCCAATATTCACCAGATCCGTAAAGATTCCTATCTTGGCATTGGTAGTGCGCTTCTCCTTGACCTCTTCAAGGTGATTTATCAAGGTTTGATCACCAATAATCGCCTCAATCATCTCATCGGTGACACCGAGCTGTTTGAGCTTCTGCATCTCAGGGCCGATCTGCTCGATGCCAAGCGCATTGTTGTTATGTATTTCTTCAATGCGGGCATAGTTGTCTGGATAACGCTTCCTCAACCTGGCCAGAAGCGCCTCATCGTTCTGAGCGCGGCGATACTCTGCAAAAATTTTCGGATTGTCACGTTCTTGCTGTCGGTATTCTGCTGCAGCAACGATCAGGCTGCGGAATTTGTCACTTTCGAGTACTTGTTTTACTTCTTCCTTTTTCTTTTCATCCCCGGAAACACCAGACAAGATGCTTTCTGTTTGCGATTCTTTCGCCGTCTTACCGAAATCGAAGTTACCTTGCTGCACGAGAGTCACTATGCGGCCGATGAGAGAAATGGTACTCATGGCAATACCGATTGCCGGTATCGCGGCTTGCATGGCCATGCTTGCCGCAGCACCAGAACTTTTCTGAAATTCATTGATCGCTGAAAGTACGCTGCTGGTGCCAGACAGTGCTGTCTCGAAAGCGATTTTTGCCCCTTCCAGTGCGGAAGCGTCCTCTGCCGAGTCTTCCTTGATTAATTGATATTCTTCATAGGCAGTTTTTAGCTTCATGCAGTTGCTGAAACCCGATTTCACCAAATCGATAATGCCGCCCGTGTACTCCTCCACTTCACTGTCTTCCTCAGCATTCTCGCTCCCTGCCTTTTCTTCCCGCTTCTCTTTCTCACTCTCCTTATCTGCTTTCAATGCATCGTCAAACTTTTCAAAACTGGTTTCTGCTTTTTTAAGTTTCTGATAGTCGGCGGGCACCTTCATAAAACTAAGCAGTTTGCTGGCATCGACGAAATCCGCTACCGGTTGATCAGCTTTGGCAGGATCTTTTTCAAACTCAGCATCTTCTTTTTCTCCCGGCGATTCCTCATGACCCGGGGCGGAGCCTTGTTCACCTTCCTCCATGGGGCCCAGCAAGGCGAGTCCTGCTTGCCTGGTCCAGGCTGTGTCGGCAGCGGAATCGGCGGTATCTTTTCCACCTGAAGGCGGCTCTATTTCATGGGTTTCGGGATTGTAGGCTGAACCGCTGCTGGCCGATGCGGCGGCCTGTAGCTGAATTAATTTTGCCTGCTGAATGGCAGCTCTGCTGCTCCCGCGCATGGCAGCGATCAATTTGCCCTGAGCCGTCATAACATTGCTACTAAGGGAATTCTGCAGTTTGTTGGCATCCGCAAGCTGCAGTGACGGCTGCGCCGCTGGCCCAGTATGATCTGAGTGGCTTTTTGAGCGAACTTTTCTCATTAGAGATCGAGAGCAGACTTCTTTCTTCTATTTATTAGTTTTATTAGTTGAGACCACCAGTTTTTTAACTAACCGCGTGAAGACACAGTTAGGCCGGGCTGCACCAGATTATTGCCTAGAAACAGGTCGCTTGCTATGGGGTTTATTGAATTTGGTGCTGGGATTTAAGACACAGTGAGTGAGATGTCTGCAAGCCAGTTCAGGCAAATGCCTCACACCCTTTCTTGGTTAGAAAGTGGGTTTTTGTGAGGTCTGGGCATTGTACATGGGATGAGTCGAAGAACACTGACGCGTGTGATGCACTTTCGTGTCGCCAGAACAGATCGCCATAGACAAAAATCGCGGAATCATCTGACAACGTGAATATCGTGGTCTCCTTGATTTGCCTGGTTCGTTTTCGCTGCAAGTGATTTCGCTTCAGGTATTCCGTCACCTCCAATACAGGCCATGCGTGTAGAACGGGCAGCGCATTCTTATCCAACCAATTCTGAGCGGATTCCGTTTGCCAGTGCTTGTTACGAGTGATGTGATTACGCTTGGTGCCTTGCTGAATCACTGATTGCAGTGATTTGATCCGCTCCATGATGGCCCTATTGTCCTGAAACGCCGGGGTTGGGCCATTGACTGCGAGCAGCTTGGCGATCTGTGGGGCGGCGTGTGTTTCCCTGGCTGCAGGCGACCGATGTCTGCCGATAAACATGGCAAATCCCAATTAAGGATTGACCTACTAGCTATCGTCAGAGTCAGCGGAAACAGTAGCCCGGTTTTAAGGTACCACCCTCCGCACCGAGCCCAATCGAGTCAAGCTCGATTGACTGGAATGCACATTGAAGTCTCTTGGAACCCAGTGTTATAAGGGTGCTTATCTACAGTTTTTGGCTTTCATTGGTTGGATTAATAACTTGCAGAGTTCTCCTGGTATACGGTCGATATGGACCAAGGTTTTCGGGCTAACAGCCATACTGGTAACAGTAATGCTGATAGCAGCGATCGTGTCTTTCACCATGTCCTACTACAAGGTGAATGATGTCCGTCAGCGTGTTTCGAATCTTGCCCACCTGGTTGTACCACTCACTCAAGCTGCTGCGAACATTGATGCCTATTCTTTACAAGAAGAGATTCAACTCGAGAGAGTATTGCGAAAGTGGACTGCCAATCCTGAGCAGCGCTCACTTTATCAAGCGGATATTGATCGCTTTCTGACGCTGGAAGAAAACGTACGAACGGAATTACAAATTGCCGCCGAAGTGCTCGATGCAACGTTGAGTGATCCTCAGTGGTTGAGTCCTGCCGACGCCGTTGGATTTGGCCGAACTGCGCTGTTACTGGAAAACATTGATAAAGAGCACGCTGAATTTTTCACCCATGCCCGAAGTGTCATTGAATCTCTGGAATCGACAAGCCCTGATGCAACCGAACAAAGTATTCTCGCCCTGGAAACTGAAGCCGACCATCTCGATCAGGAGTTGTTCACCCTGCTGTCCGGGCTGGAAGAGTTAAATGCAACACAGGCAGAAGAAATCGAAGCAGCAGAATCTCTAATTCTCGAGATTTATCTGCAGAATTTTGTTTTGACCTTTATTGTCTTTGTCGTCGGTATTGCCACTTCAGCGGTGATAACCACGAAACTGGTTACACCAGTCAGAGACTTGAAGCAAAAGTCAGAGGAAATCTCACGCGGCAATCTGGACATCGACGTTGTGCCCCAAACACGAGATGAAATTGGCCAACTAGCTAACGCTTTTGGCTTCATGGCGTCGGAACTCCGGGCCAACAGTCGGGTGAAGGAACTCTTTGGAAAGTATGTAGACCCCAGAATTGTTGAGAACCTGCTTAAAGACAGTTCCAGCCAGGCTGGTGTACAGAGTGATAATCAGGAAATGACTATATTCTTTTCTGACTTAAGAGGGTTCAGTGCAATGACAGAATTGCTAACCCCGGATGGATTAGTAACTCTTATCAATCGTTATTTCAGCTTGATGGCGGAGCCGATAATCGCCGAGAGAGGTGTCATCGATAAATATGTTGGTGACTGCATCATGGCATTCTGGGGACCTCCGTTTACAGGGGATGAGAACCAGGCCGTATTGGCGTGCAGAGCTGCTCTCGCGCAATTTGATCAACTTAAAATCTTCAACGCTTCATTACCGAATATTTTAGGTTTGCGTCAGGGCCTGCCTGAATTTCAGGTACGCGTCGGAATTGGCACCGGGGATGTGCTCACAGGAAACATTGGATCGGAAAACGCAAAATCCTTCACAGTAATGGGCGACAAGGTAAACATCGCATCCCGACTTGAAAGTCTCAATAAACAATACGGCACCAGTATATTGATTGGTGAACTTACCCGGGTGCGAATTGGAGATCAGTTCGTCGTAAGAGAAATCGATCAGGTTGTTGTTGCTGGCAAGGACGAATCTACCCGCATCTATGAACTACACAGTGAGGCCGGTAAGGCAGAGCCGCCGGCACTTGAACTGTTTGAACTCTATGAATCGGCCTTGGCAGCCTATCGAACAGCAGATTGGAACAGAGCTGAAGAACTATTTAG
>JAKSCP010000239.1 GCA_022360535.1 Pseudomonadales bacterium
CAAACTCAAACTGTGTGCATCACAAGAGTATTTGGAACGTCGTGGAGTACCAAAGGTTCCCAATGATCTCAACGATCATACGCTGCTATACGGTAGGCAAAGTAATGTTTGGTATTTCAATAGAGATGGCGATACTGAAGAGGTGACTATCGAACAAACAAATGAGCCATACGACTCTGTCGTGCATTATTATTCCGTTGTCTCAGGGGTAGGGGTTGCCCTATTCCCAGAATGGGTGTCAGCCCCTTCTATCGCTTCCGGTTCTTTGGTCGCGTTATTGGATGATTACGACATCCATACCGAATCTCCCGCATTTTGTTCAGCCCATATAGTCACTGTAAGTAGAAATTATGCTAAGAAGACACGCTGCTTCATAGAATACCTGGTCAACGAGATGAGTACTCAATACAATTTGAGTTAAGCTAAACAAGAGTTTCGAGAATGGCTAAATTCACTACTTTGCTAATAACCCACTTCAGCGAAGTATCAGCTCTTCTCAATAAGTGAGAATTTCATTGAATAAGATCAACACTATCGAAGAGTTGGAACAGCTCTATGACGCTGTGGTTCCTGGTGCACTAACTAAAGTCCGGAACCACATTTCGCCGAAATACAGGGAATGGATCGACAACTCCAACTTTCTCATTCTTGCAACTGTAGGACCGCAAGGAACTGATGCAAGCCCCAGAGGTGACATCGGGCAGGCAGTCAAAATATTGGATGAGAAAACGATTTTGCTACCTGATTGGCGAGGCAATAATCGTTTGGATTCGTTGCGCAATATCATTGAAGATGGCCGTGTAAGTTTGATGTTTATGGTTCCAGGTAGTAACAACGTTGTTCGTATTAATGGAACAGCAGCGCTTACAGCCCAGGAAGAGTTCACTTCCAAATTCAGCGACCGAAACAAGAGGCCTCGGTCTGTCATCGTTATCGAAGTTGTGGAAATCTATTTTCAGTGTGCGAAAGCGCTAATGCGCTCGAAACTCTGGCAATCGGAAGATCGCAGCAAGAAAGTACCAACGGCAGGTCAGTTTATCAGCGAGATCGATGATCAGTTTGACGGTAACGCTTACGACATTGGTTACGACGACTACGCGAAAGATCGAATGTGGTAACCACGAATACCGATCCAGGAAGTGATCGCAACGGTCTGCCATCTGATAGCAGCCGTTTCTTCGCCTCACTGAGGACCCCACCATCCAGCAAATGTTGCTGTTTGTTGGAAAAAGCTCCTTTTCCCCTCTTGTTTGACACCTGAATTCAATTCTCTTTTCTTGCCACGGCTGAGGAAGAGGAATATTTGCAAATATTCGCCAGTATTCAATGTTATTCATCTTCTCATTCTTTGAGGAATGCTGAAGAATACGATTACTCCAAGCAGGCAGAGGGCGAAGCTAATGCAATTCGGCGACAAAATAAGACTGCTAAGACAGGAAAGAAATTGGACTCAGCCGGAGCTCGCAGAAAAACTGAACATAGAGCAATCATGGCTATCCAAGGTTGAGAATAATAAGAACCTCCCGTCAAATGAGTTTGTCGTAGATTGTCTGGACGTTTTCGACATATCCATGAAGGAGCTTCTATCCGGGCTGGATTCAGCCTATCTCAACACACAACTCACCTCAATTTCAGTAATCCGACAGGCAATTGGAGATTCGCAATCGAAGCAATTCCACAGACGAAAGAAATGGCTAGTGTTGTCATCTGCAGCTTGTGTGCTCGGTGTGTCTTTTTGTTTGGCCGCCTGGATGAATTTGATCGCACCCAGCACAGTGCAACGTTATGTGTCGAATGGAGTTATCTATTCCGGAGAACCTCTGGAACTGTTTGACAACCCTCAACGGGCTTTGGTGCAACTAAATTTGTTCGATATTCCCGAAGATTTGGAACAGTACTACGTCAGAGATAATAGAGTGGTTATTGCTACCGGGCCGCTCAAAGTGTTCCTTGACGAACAAAAAGGCGCTTTTGAACAAAAAATTCTCTCAAGGCATTCAGTTGAGGAGATCATTACCTATCAGGATGCCGGTGAATACTTGATTCGACCTTCAGAAGTCTCTGAAGGTGCGATTGATATCTACGGGAACGCGGCGTCTGAAGGGCGAAGAGTCTTTCATCTGCATTCTGCGATGAGCCCAAATCCCATAAATAGCGCAGTATGGATATCGGGGTTCTTATTATTTCTCGGCGGAATCTTCGGGTTTTTTGTTGATCATAGACTTTCAAGAATCGATTTTTCCTCGTAATCATTCTTATTAGATCTGAAATGAGGGATTGACTGGTGAATCCAGGTAGAAAAAGCATCAAGACCTTGCTGGGAACTATAATCCTGCTGTCACTTAGTTCCTTTTCAGTCCATCTCATGGCACACGGACTACATTCGTACAATGTAGATGAAGAAACCGCACTCTTAACACTGCATATCCAATCACACATTCTCGATGAACAGAGGGAGTTTTATATTCAACTTCCGCTTAGTTATGAGGAGAAGCTAAACGAGCGATTTCCGATATTGATTGCGCTCGATGCAGATTTAGAAAGAAGACCTTTCATACGCCAGGAGACTAGTTCTATTCTGAACGTCCTCCTCGATAGACACAAAATCCCCGAGTTGATTGTGTTGTATATACCAAATAAGTCAGCAGATACGAGAAGTCGTGATTTCACACCATCGCAAGATGCTGACGGATTCATGGATTTCTTGGAGTTAGAGCTTCTCCCTCAGATTGAAGAGGAATATAGAGTCGATACACTCCGTATCGTCCACGGCCACTCAAGAAGTGCACTCTTCGCTACTCACGCCTTTTTGAACAGGCCGCATTTATTCAAGGCCATAATTGCCAGTAGCCCTGCCTACTGGCACGACGATCATGCTGAAGTTGGTTTTGCCCGCGAGAAGCTGCAATCGTTCGAAAAATTGGAGAACTATTTCTATTTCAACATTGGCGGAGAAGAAAACGAAATCATATCCAACTCATTCGACCGAATGCATTACATTTTCAGAAAGTACGCACCCCAGGGATTGGAGTGGCGAGCTGATTTCGCAGAGTTCGAAACTCATGGAACCACGCGGCCATTGGGATTATATCTAGGGCTTCGCCAGTTCTTTTCTGACTGGAGCAACAGGTATTATGCAGTTGAGACGTGGCAGCGATTTGAACAACTGGGTGGCTTGGACCCATTCATCGAGAGTTTCGAGAGGCTTTCCGATAAATACGGGTTTGTCGTCAAACCAGCAGTACTAAAAGAGATAGGAGACTATTACTCTTCAATTGGGGAAGAATCAATATCACGTCAATCTTATAACTTGCACAATTTGTATTTTCCGCAATAGATTAGTTCGCGTTAGCTTATAGCAGACCAGTGGCTAGACTTGCCCCGCTGTCGCTTTCTTAGATCGTCCCATGATTCAAAACTAATTGCTCTTCGCCTCATATGCAGGACTTAGGGCGATAGTCCCACCGCAGAAACGTCTGATCGTCTTCTACCACCCACAGACCCCTTTAGCGTTGAAGTTTCTCCTTCGAAAGATATGATATATCGTAACATTTCAAGGCAACAATCTGGAGAGTTGCCGCGGTTTATCTTAGTGAACGAGGAAGCAGAAAATGGAAAGTGTCCGCAAAGAAGCATCATTGGTTACCTCAATAATTGCAGCATCACTAGTTGCTGGCGCTGCACAGGCACAGCAGGCGCAAGAAGTCGAAGAAATTCTGATCGTTGAAGAACGTATAAACTCGGGATATAGCGAAATTGAATCCAATGTTGGTTTCGGATTTCCCGCTGAACTCAGGCGCATTCCGCAAAGTATCCAAGTTGTAAATAGCCGCCTGATAGATGACATCAAGCCGCTGAGTCTATCTGATATCGTGCGCAGCACCGGTGGTGCAAGTGCCGGACGCAACAGTGTAGAGCCATTCAGTTCATTCAAGGTTCGGGGATTTAGAGTCGGTCAAACGATTGTCGATGGCATTCGAAATACCAATTCGCTCAATATCCAGGCAGAAGGGATAGCGAACATTGAGCGGGTAGAAATTCTCCGTGGTCCTGGTGGTGCGGTGTACGGGCTTAGTTCTCCCGGCGGTGTCATTAATGTAGTAACGCGTAAACCGCAATCCACTCCACGTTATGAAGCGAGTGTGACAGTCGGTAACTTCGATCATCGACAGATAGACGCAGATTTGACTGGCCCTGTTACGGAGGATGGGGCACTGCGTTATCGTCTGATTGGTGGCTACGAGGAGCGTGACAGTTTCATAGATTTCATTGGCGTTGAGCGTTTTCAAATTTCACCGAGTTTGGAATGGGAGCATTCATCAGGAGCTGTTTTTCGTTATCAAGGAGACTACAGAGACCGCGAGGGACTTCGCTATATCTCTCTCCCGGTTCCGGGATCGTTGACAGGTGCAGATGTAATCGATCCGCCACTTTCCTTGTTCACCGGAGAGCCTGCGCAAGGTGATACTCTTTCCGAATCATTGATGCACACACTGTCATTCGAAAAGGCTGGTGATGGTCCTAATATGGTGCATGCTTATGCGCGTTTCACTACTTCCGATTATGACCAACCTTCGGTGGCGCCGGCGAATATGGAAGAGGACGGCAGGACACTAAACCGCAGATACAATCGGTTTGTTGAAGATCAAGAAGAAACTATCGTAGGTATTCAAATCGTCCGCGAAGTAGAAATTGGCAATTTGACACCAACAATTTCAGCCGGACTGGACTATGCAGATTGGACTTACGATTCTGTCTTTAATCGTGGTTCAGTTGCTCCCATCGATGTGCTTACGCCAGTTTATGGAGCGACAATTGGTAGTACCTTCGTTCTGGCCTCTTCAATCGATCAATTCAGACAACTGGGTGGCTACGTTCAGGGTGTCTTCGAGTTTGGCGAGGACGTGACCATGTTAGTCGGAACCCGGTGGGATCGCCTGGAGAACGACACAGAATCCGTACGCCGTAACCGGTCTGCCTCTACTACTGATACTGAGTTTTCTCCCAGGCTTGGTTTATCCTGGGAAGTCAGTCCAGGATTTGTGCCTTATGCGTCGTACAGTGAAACCTTTGAGGCGAATCCGAGTTTTGGTTCCATTCGTTCACCATCGGGTGCACTCTTCGGTCCTCAAGAAGGGCAACAATGGGAGGTAGGCGCGAAATTCGATGGTATTGATGGTCTGACATCAACAATCGCCTATTTCAATATTGAATTGTCCAATGTACTAACTGCTGATCCAAGCGACCCTGCCTTTAGAATCCCTACAGGTGAGCAACGTTCCCGCGGATTCGAATGGTCTAACACCTGGCAGCCGGTGGACAATTTCACACTAATGGGAAATTACGCCTACACGGATGCAGAGGTTACTCAGGATACCAATCTTCCTGCAGGGACACCGTTGGAGAATGTCCCCGAGCACTCCATGAGACTTTGGGCGCGCTATGCTCGTGAGTTTGGAGAAGGCTGGATTGGGGGTGTTACCGGTGGGTGGACCAACAATTCATCAGTTTTCATTGGCTTGGGAAATCCTATTGAAATTCCGCGATTTGACGTATGGGAGGCTGGTGCGTTTCTACAACGAGGGCCGTTGAGTTTCGAGCTCAAAATCGACAACGCTACCGATGAAGAGTACTTTCTTCGCGGTGCATTCGGTGGGAATGGAGTGGTTCCCGGCGATGCAAGACGTGTTCTTGTGACAATGGCATGGCGCCCATAATGAACTCTGTTTGGAAACTAATGCAGCCAACCCTGCTGTTGCTTGTGGTATCTCAGGCTTTTGCACAAGGAGAAAGCACGAGCCTTTCCAGTGAGTGTGTAGACGACTATGTGGAAGGGTTTGATTACTTTCCCGAAAAGGCACAACTGGATCATGCGCTTGGTTTCCAACTGACTTACCATCTGAATTACAAGGTTTTAACTGTTCAGTCACCACTTGCAACGACGGAAGATGTTGCTGATGTTATGGTTCTTGTTCAATGTGGGACACCTGCCCCATCTCTTGAAGGGGAGATCGCGAATGCGACTGTTATAACTGTACCGGCTAAGTCTATAGGTTCGAACGACGATCTCGCCCTCAATCGTGCCCGGACCCTTGGCGCTACAGATCGGATTGTAGCAGTCGGAGGAAGTGGTATTTACGCCACTGAGGTTAGACAACGATGGGAATCCGAAGCAGCCGTTGCCATAGGAGAGTCCTTTCACGGCCAACCTGACTATGAAAAACTGTTGGCTGTTGCGCCCGACGTCCTGTTTCTGTCCTCCGCTTCGCTAGCCCGTGCTGAATCTCTCCATCGCGCGCGTTCTCTCGGTCTGTCTGCGGTACCAAGTATGTCCTGGATGGAACCCACGGCTCTTGGCCAAGCGGAATGGCTGCAGGTAGTTGCGGCGTTTCTAAACGAAGAATCGCGCGCCAATAGCATCTTGGCGACAATAAAAGATCGTTACCAGGAGTTGTCATCTCTAGCGCAAGCACAAACTTCGACGCCATTGGTGGTTTGGCTGGACCCCGCGACACAACGAGGACAATGGGTTGTGCCGGAGTCCAATTGGCTAGCCACAATCATTACGGATGCGGGTGGAAGGACTCCGTGGACGAATTCGCAAGGCGCGGCTACCCGAATCGTAACTACAGAACAAATACTCGGCCTCAGTGGTGATGTACGTGCTTTGGTAACAACGACAGTATCCATGCGTGAACCTCGGACTATCGGCGGATTGATGGCCCTGCCAGCGATTCGGGACAGTCGGTTGTTCGACGTTCATCGACGTTCACGCCCCGAGCATAATGCTTACGATTGGTATGAAAGTGCAGTGATTGAGGCTGACAAAGTGTTGGAGGATTTTATCGCACTGTTACATCCTGACCTGTTGCCGGGGCACGAGTTTCGGCACCTCCGACCAATCCTTGTCGGAACCGAAGGGAGTGAATCACTTCAATGATGGAAAGTAGCTTGTCTGACGACCCCGATCGACATGATCTGTCCGGGGTAGCAGAAAGCGGACTATGGCAAAATCGCTGCAATGTAGTTTTCGCGTTGTTGCTCTTCGCAATTGTCATAGTGTTCCTCCTGGCTCTTACCATCGGTTCGATTTCAATCCCCGTTGAGTCAGTTGTGCGTAGCTTGCTGGGCGCGGACTCTGCTAATCCCGTTTGGGACACCATACTGTGGGAGCTGCGGTTACCTCGGGCGATTACTGCAGCTTGTTGTGGTGCGGCGCTTGGTAGTTCCGGGCTGTTGCTGCAAACTTTATTTCGTAACCCGCTGGCTGGCCCCTGGGCATTGGGCCTTACGGGTGGTGCACAGCTAGGCGTCGCACTGGTCATTGCTACAGGTAGTGTGGTCGGTTCTTCTTTCTTGCTACGCCTTGATTTTCTCAGCGGGCTCGGAATTGTGACCGGAGCGATTATTGGTAGCAGCCTCATTGCGATCATAGTCTCTACTCTGTCTCGAAATGTGACCACCATGACTTTGCTGATTGCCGGCCTTATGCTCGGTTATCTGGCCGAAGGGATGGTGAGTGTTGTGCTGCACTTTACTACCGAGATGCAGGGGCGTGTATTTGCGTCCTGGAATGATGGCAGTTTCAATGGCGTCGGCTGGGAGCAATTCCCAGTATTACTCACCTGTCTGACGCTAGGAACTTTATTATCACTGGGCCTGGTCAAACCACTTAATGCCCTGCTACTCGGGGAACAATACGCAGCTTCTTTGGGGCTCCCGGTTACCCGCGCTCGTCTTGTCGTACTGGCCGGGGCTGTCATGCTTGCTGGTCCAGTCACAGCTTTCTGCGGGCCGGTACTCTTTATTGGGATTATTGTGCCGCATATGGCACGAGGACTCTTCAACACATCTGATCATCGTATTTTAATGCCAGGCGCATTATTACTTGGCGCTATTGTAGCGCTCACCGCCGATCTAATCGTGCATTTGCCCTGGGAACGGCACTTCCTGCATTTGAATGCAGTAAATGCAGTGGTAGGTGCACCCTTTGTACTTTGGATTCTTTTGCGAAATCGCCACACGCGGGCCATGGAGATTTAAGTGCTGACTCTGGAAGACCTTTCTGTTGGGTACGAAGCACTTGGAACACATCGGGCAGTGGCTGCCAACATCAGTATCGGAATTACTGAAGGCGAGTTCATATGTCTACTCGGACCTAACGGGGTAGGAAAGTCGACCCTAATGCGCACTATTGCGGGAATCCAACAACCGCTGGCAGGTAAGGTGCTGCTTGATGGACGAGACACGCGGCTGATGTCTTCTCGGGAGCGCTCGACCAAGATGAGTGTGGTACTCACAGAACGTATCACTGCAGGTCTACTCAGTAGCTATGCTCTCATTAGTCTCGGTCGTTATCCCCATACCGGCTGGTTCGGCAAGTTGGCAGCAGCAGATCGGCAAATTGTGGCGGAAGCTATTGAATTGGCTGGAGCCCAGGACCTGGTGAATCGCTTCGTCAGTGAACTCAGCGATGGAGAGCGGCAACGTGTCATGTTGGCCCGGGCATTAGCACAACAACCACGTCTGATGATTTTGGATGAAATTACGGCATTCCTGGATCTTCCGCGCCGAATCGAAATTATGGCGCGCCTTGCTCAGGTGGCAAGAGAGAGTGGGTGCGCAATTCTAATGTCGACACATGACCTCGACCTTGCTCTCAGGAATGCGGATAGAGTTTGGTTGATGAATGACGACGGAAGCATCAGGACTGGTGCGCCAGAGGACCTGGTTCTCAACGGGGCGTTGGCTGACGCCTTTTCGGATTACGGACTGGAATTTGACCCGTTTCACGCAGCCTTTCGTATGCAGAATCCAACCGGCTCCGTCGTCCATGTCGTTGGGTCTGATCCTGTCTACCGGGAATGGACTTTAAATGCGCTGCGCCGTAAAGGCTTCCTGGCGCAAGTTACAACCCCCGAACAACCTATTGAATCTCCCCGTGTTTCAATTGTTGAAAAAGGCGAGTGGCGTCTTCAATCTCGGTCTGGGGACTTCAGTTTCAATTCAATTGGGGAACTAGTTCAACATCTTGTTACGCAAGATATAGATGTACCTGGGAAGTAGAAGCAAAGAGAACGCGCTAACTGATCCCTGGTTAACATCACTTTCTCAGATCACTTTGTATTTCGACGCTAGTTGTCTTTCACATCAATATGCGACTTGCGCATCTTGCGCAACTTTTCCATCTGATTTTCGATTTTGTTCATCTTCTCATTGAGCTCGCGTTTGGTAGCGATGATTTCATCGTCTTCCCCAGCTTCGAATTCTTTATAGGATGAATACAATTTCGATTGTTCTTCTTTCAACTTTTCTGCGCGATAGGTTTTGTACTGGCTTACTTGCCGGCGCACTGCCAGCCCGGGAACAAGCACAATAGAAACAGCCAATATGTAAGGCAGAGTTAACCAGAATAAGTACAGAAGCTGCACATAGCTTTTGTACATGAAAGTCCAACGCACGTTTGCCAGGAAAATTGAAACCAGTACGCCCACCGCGCCGATTAACAAAGCGAAAAACCAAAGCGAATCGCCGAGTGTACCAATGCCGCCCGATCCATCCGGGTCTTCAGGATCGAGTGAGTGTTGCAAATTCGGTGCGAAGTTTAAAACCAGTTTGATTACGGCCGCGATGGAAAGTAAACCAATGCCCGCCAGAAACCCGGACAGAAAAAAGCCAATATAGATCAGTGTTAGCGCCGCGACGGACTCATGGATTACTGCTGGAACACCCAACAGATGCCCGATGGCGGTATTCAATGTAGCAAAGCCCACTCCTGCCATGACGAACCTTTGGTCGGTAAGCCAGTTATCCACGATGCCTCGTGTGAGCTTGGTTTGCCCTTCGAATTTGTCGATAGTGGCCAGACTCTTGCGAAAGGCCATGGTCGCCGCATAAAGAGCCATGATGCAGGTGGACATGATGGCACCTAAGACCCACAGCGACTGTTCAAAGAATGCCATTTTGTCGGATATAGCCATGAACAGTGCAAGGATATAAATCAAGCCTACACTGAGGGACAGGCTCACCTTGGCAGTCATGCTCAGCATATTGCCGTCACGGTAAGGGTCGTAGAATGGATAGAACTCTGTTCTTTGGTGGTCCATGGTTTTTCTTATCATGGCTTCAGACATAACCCAGGCTATTGCGCCCAGCTATAACACATTGGTTAGGGTTGTCCGCCTAGGTTTATTTATTCTAGTGACTGAAGCCAGACCTTTTCAATGCCCTGAATTATAAGACCGAACAGCGGGTGATTCTGTTCCGCAGGTCTCATTTCTTCAGGTTATCGGTCACTGCAGCCGGTTCTTCCAGAGGAAATGGAGGCCACGGAGTTGATGGGAACGAGTGGTGAGACTTTGTAAGCTCGTGATATCGAAGGTGTGGGTCGTCCATACTTCTGAGAAAAAGATCAAATTCAGGGTGATGCTCAAGATAGGGCGAACGGACACCAAAGCCATTACTACTGTAACTAGACCATCGATACATGGCTGCGTGGGTGACTAGACCCTCGAGTAACGGTTGCTGCTCGATCGCAATCTGGCACTGAAGAACCGACTCCTCTGGAGCAAGGGGCTTACTCCTTATATTCTGCCCAAAACATTCTGAAGCCCGCAGAAATCGCTCGCGATAATACTCACGGTACTGACACATGACTGAATCCAATAGGCGATTTATTCCAGTGGGTGTCTTGGGCGTGACTAGCAGAGCAACCCGATTTGGCAAAATACAGTAGGCATGCAGGCTAACTTTGAAAACACCAAGGCTATTAAGCAATCGACACAGATAATATTGGCTGCAGGCGTCATCGTAGAAACAGCCAGCTATAGCCTTTTCTTCCTGTATTACAAAGTAGGTAGTCCCTGATTGATGATACTTGAGTGAACGCATTAGCTAACCGAGCCTCAGTTCATTGTCTGCATAAGCGACTAACTCCGGATCGTGTGTAACCAACACGATGGTTATGCCCTCATCTTTTAACTCTTGTAGTAGAGAAATTGCTGCTTCCCTGTTTAGATGAGAAAGTGCTTCATCTAACAGAAGTAACCTGGGAGATCGGTAAAGGGCTCTCGCCAACAAGACACGTTGTATCTGACCGGCAGACAAGATGCTTCCCAGCTCTCCTATCTCCGTACAGAATCCAAGTGGCAAGTTTTCTACCATGCTGGAGATTCCCAGGCGGTCACACACTTGGGCCAGCTTTGTCCGGTTCCCTGCATCTCTCCCTAGATGAATGTTGTAAGCAAGGTCACCAGCCAACAGATCATCACCGTGCAAGACAGCACTTACCTGCGTTCGTAGTTCTGTTCTATCGATACTGATCAGATCTCGCCCTCCGATGCTTATGTTGCCGGTATACACTGGGTCCAGTCTAAGCAGGACTTTCAACAGAGTGGTTTTACCGCATCCGGATTTACCGGTGAGCGCTGTGGTCTCCCCTTCCTGGAACGTAAAATTTATGTCATTGAGAAGATTTTTAGTTAACCCGTGATAGCTCAGCGACAGGTTTTTCAGCACAACGTCGCCGGAAAGTGATTGGCTAATGAGTGGGGGTTTTGAAACCAGTCTTTCACCTGGTGCTAAAAGAATGTCAGATACTCGCTCCAGTTCGAGATTTATCAGCCGCAACTCACTCAGCTTGGGCAACATAGCGAGAACTGAATTGGAAAAGTGCTGCTTGAGGAAAACAAAACTCATGAGCTGACCCAATGTCATCCCACCACTGATAACCGCTGAGGCACCGAAGTAAACAACACAAATATTTTCAACACCTAGTAACAACGACTGCACAGAGTTCAAACTTACTTGGAACGATTCCAGTTTGTACCCGGCATTTAGCTGTGACGCATAGCTAGATTCCCAATCTGACAACCTGTCCAGTTCGATTCCATTGACCTTGGTGGTTCTTATTGTCCGTATATTTTCCATGAATCTTGTCTGCTGCTTTGCACCAGTGGTTAATGTGAGCTTCCTCAAACCACCTTCATGAGATAGCGCTAGCAAACGCAGGCCAGCGGCTACTGTGACTGCAGCTGACACTATGGTCGCCAGAATCGGGCTGTACATAAACAACAGGACAAGAGTAATCACAGAGAACAGCCCATCAACAATAACTGTAATCATTTCCTGTGTTACCAGCTTTCGAATGGTCTCGAGTGAGCCAAAACGGGAAACAATATCTCCTATCTCTCTGCGACTGAAGAAATCCAATGGCAAGGAGAGTAAGTGATGCGCGGAGTTTCCGACTAACTGAAAGCCGATCCGGTTTCCGTATTGCATCAGGAATAGGCTGCGCAATTGGGCCAGCGCAACTCTCATCAGGGTCAACACAACGAATAGCAGTGCCAGCATCAAAATCAATTCTGAATCACCATTGATCAACCCTTGATCGATCACCAGTTGCAAATACAAAGGGTTTAGCAATGCTAAAAACTGCAGGACAAGAGTCATTATGAATACTTGTAAAACACTAGTCGGAGAGAGGTCGACACCACCGAACAGCTGCGCAACTTTAATGTTTGGTGCTTTAGTAGCTTTTTTAAAACTGGATGTGGGCGAAAACTCGATACCGACCCCAGTAAGATGTACTGGGAGTTCATCAAGACGATAAGACCTTGGTCCGGAAGCAGGGTCGTGAATCCTGGCTTCCTTTCTACCCAGTTTCTTCAGGACGACGAAATGATCCATATCCCAATGCAATACCGCAGGGAGTTTTAGTCGACCTAGGTCTTCTGGCTCGAACCTTATAGCGCGCCCTCGCAAATTTAGCCTCTCCCCCAGAACCAGTAGCTCTTTTGCTGAGCTACCCAGCGCCACAGGACCAAACTGGTTCCGTAATCCATTGAGATCAACCTGATTTCCGAAGTAGCTCGAAACCATTGCAAGGCAAGCAAGACCACATTCACTGTTCTCTGCCTGATACACCATTGGCAGGGACCGTAGCCCCATCATCCAGCCACTCAAAAGACCTTTCCTCGCAGGCCGAGCAATGGCTTGAAGATAAACTCGATCAAAGACATCTCAGCTGTTATGAAATCAGCACCCAATAGCAGACCAGACTGCAAGGGAAAAACATCGGCGCCTTCTACGAAGTGTTGATCCAGAATAGCGAGCACTGGAAATAGCG
This sequence comes from Pseudomonadales bacterium, assembly GCA_022360535.1. GTDB lineage: Bacteria > Pseudomonadota > Gammaproteobacteria > Pseudomonadales > Pseudohongiellaceae > UBA9145. Next base: position 13,127 of record JAKSCP010000239.1, read on the forward strand.
GCTCAGGAGAATTCGAAATAGGGATTCGGTGCTCTCTTGGGTCCAAAGGGGAACGTCCGATACTTTCGATTTCCGCAGAGTACCTGCCGTAACTCCGAAAATCGAAAGCGTCGTACCGCAACATCAATTCCTGGCCAGGAACCAGTTTCGCGACTACGGTTGAGGGTACGTAAATCTCCGCCAATAATGCCCGGCCGTCAGGTTGGAGATAAACCAATGGCTGACCCGCTGAAACTGACTCGCCTTCGGCAACGGCAATGGTGGAAACGATACCATCTCGCAAGGCAAGTACCGATAGCTGTTCCTGCTGCTCATTTAGTGACAGCTGATGCATCAAATCGATCTCATTCGCGCGAACTTTTGAAAGATTTAATTCGTATTGAAATTCCGCTGTGGCGAGTTGATTCTCCAGGCGGACAATTTCGGATTGTGACTGTTGCTGCGTTTGCTTGGCAGTCTGTATGAGTCGAACCAGGTTTAAGCGTTCGAATTCTTGTTCGCGATATTGAGCTTCAGGTAAAGAGCCGCTCGACATGAGCGTATGCGTTTTCTGTAGCAGCGAGTCGCTAATATCTAATTGCTCTTCCAGAGCAGCTATGCCATCCATGGCAAACGTTAGTTGTTTGCGTAGTTGCTCAATCTCAATTCCTACATTCACTGTATAGCGTTGATGAGCTTCTTCTAACAGATGTTGTTCTTCTCGGAGGTTTTGAATTTTTAGATGTATATATTTCTGCTGTTGAGAGCTCAATGATTCCCCATCGGCCCCGAAAAAACGTCGTGATAGCGTTGCGACTACATCACCAGCCTGGACTTTGTCGCCAAGTGAGAAGTTCAACTCGTGAACTAACGCCGTTTCGGGAGCGACGAGTTGTTGCTCAGCTTCATGCGCAATCAATCGCCCTCGAGCGGATTGAGTCTCCCGGTAGTCCAGAGAGCTCATCAACACCACCAGGATTACTAGCAGACTACACAGCGACCAAACCAGTGCGGGATAGGCGGAAGATTTCTGCAACATGGCTTGAGTGCGCTTTCGATTTATTCGATAGCTAACAGCTTCAGGGCGAAACAATTCCATAGGCTAGCTACTCGACTGCAAAATAGGCTGGAAGCACAGACAGATAGCGCCACTGCCATCCATACTCCAATAACGCGATTTCCAGGATTGTGGCTAGTTTCTGAGTAAGTCTCTGCACTTTTTGCTTCCGGCTCTCACCGCTTCGTAGCGACGGCTCCAACTGAGGGAAGGCTATAACCTGGTTTAGCCCGCTCTCCTCCACATTGAGTATTGGCAACATGGGTGATTGGGACAATACGGACAAAGTAGCAGGACCACTTGGGAATACTGCTTGTCGACCAAGAAATTGCACCTGTGTACTGCGGCCAAAACCAGGCGGCAAATCAGCAAAGGTCAGTAGTGTGGTACCAGGAGCGCGCAGAAGCCGGAGCAGTTGGGCTGCACTGGTTGAAGACGCAATGAGTTGCTTCGGTTGACGTGGCTGCGTATCGCCAAATCCTGCCTTCCAGTTTGCAAGAAATTCAGCAGTGGACTCCAGTTGGGTGAGAAAATACTGCTTTCTATCAGACCCTTCAAAAACGGATAGAACATTCGGCCCGTAAATGAAATCGCCGAAATGAAAACTGACAACGAGTCTTGATCTGGTGTCTTGTTGCAGGAGTTGTTGATAGTCAGCGCCCTGCTCAAATCTAAATGACTCAACATGCTTGTGAACAATTGATGGGGGAAGCTGCTTGTTTCTGAATTTCTCCACTTGAGCAAGGTAGCGACTGTTTCGAACCAGCAGTGCTGCCACTTCCTTCCGCGGTTCATGGAGGATTGCTGAAAGGGCTGAATGGAGTCCCTGCATCTGCTTTTGGCTTTTCGGGCCTTGCCAGATGCGACGAAAAAGCGGCGAGCGGAGACTGGTGAAGAAAAGGCTATCCCAAGCCTTTCTGCTTTGGTGAATCATCGCTGATGGTTATCCTTAACGTGACAGCAATGCCGAATGGCTGTTAACTCAATTTCCTTTTTGAGTGTAGGTCACGATGACCAAGTTCGCCAATGGGGGTTTTTGATTAGGTTAAAATTCTAAACTTTAACTCTTACGGCCGTGCCGCTGACACTCACCATCATCATTCCGCCGTGTTGTCCGACAACCTCATAATCGATATCGATCCCGATGATGGCATTGGCACCCATGGCATGGGCCTCTTCTTCGATTTCTTGAAAGGCAATGTCTCGGGCTTTGCCAAGTTCGTCTTCATAGGCACCGGCGCGTCCGCCGACAATGTCCCTTACTGCGCCGAAGATGTCTTTGAAGATATTGGCACCTAGAATGGCTTCGCCAACAACGATACCGAGATACTCTTCTATCTCGCGGCCTTGAAGCGTGTTTGTTGTAGATCTGATCAATTTGTTACCCCTCTGAAATCCAAATTTCCTGAAAGACTAGTCCCTACCTATTGTGAATCAATTATCTCGAGCTCAGTAGCTCTAAACTCTCCGAACCTGCTCGCATTTTCATAGAAGCTATTGGGCCTTGCGTCTGGAATGGTCCACCAGTCGAGCGCTTCTCTGGCATTTACCCTAAATACTGAGTAGAAATCTCTGTTCTTTAAAGCCGCTTCTATTTCTTCCTCATCTGTTGAAGTTGCTGCAACGACGTCTCTTTGTATCGCTGCCCCATAGACGTTGGCGAAAAAACTCGTTCCTTGCTCCAATCGTCTACCAATTCGTAAGCAAACCGATTCCCACTCCTGGGAAGCGGGCGCTACTTCCAAACAGGTTGGGATAATTTTTGTGTAAAGATCAGTTAATCCATTGAGGCTATAGAACTCTGCAGCGTAGTTTGCTCGATTGTCGAAAAAACCCAATTGCGGCAGTTCTTGTCTTAGAACCATCACTTTCTCAAAGTAATAGTCGTTCGTGTTTGGCGTTGCCAGGCCATTTTGAAGTGCTACTAGCGCATTGTCGAAATCCCGGTTGGCGACAAAATGATTAAACTGTTGCAGGTATGGCGTTATGTTATGTGGATCGATTGCCGTAAGCTGTTCGTATATTTCAGAAGTCTGGCAGTAGTCCAGTTGTTCAGCTAACCCGCATTGATAGATCATTGCGTTCAGTACATATCTGTCGGTGTCAGCATTCAGATCTGCGCTGAGATATTGGGCTAGTGGTACTGACGGCTCGTAGTGTAATGAGAGGAGTGCTCGAAGCAATGCCGGAGCATTGGAATTCTCCCGGTTATTTTCTAGCCACTCCTTACTCCGGTTGTTTTCATCTTCTGTGAGGTCGGGTTGAGCGAACGCAGGCTGGGTCAGAATTATCGAAATAGCGACATACATCAATCGCAATAAAACTATTTCTATTTTCATGCGCCCAACCAAACTCAAAAAGCCTGCTCTGTAGTTAATAGACAGGATGCTCATGTTTAACGAATGCTGTTAACAATGGCCAACCACATGGCGAGCACACTAAGGTTGCCTATACCGAATACGATCAAGCGATGCATCACGTTGTTGTAACCAAGATGTATGCAGGTGTGTACAACTCTGGCAGTAACAAATACCCAGGCTGCGTACACCGCGAAGGGTTCAGTCATATCCAGGGCCACGTAAAGTACACCGGCTGCGTAGAACAACACAGGCACCTCAAACAGGTTGGCAAAATGGCGGCTGGTTTTTGCCACCATGTCGGGAACCTGCTCTCCCTGAAACATGGAATAGTAGCTGAGGGACACTTCGCCTTCGCGAACTGAGGCGACTCGTGTGCGCAAGGTGAATAACAAGATGACGAAGGTCAGGATGACCATTATGAACATTGGATAAATCATGTACGCTCCCAGGACCGGCAGGTCCAAATTTCGTGGCGTGGGTGTCGCCAGGGTCAGTATAATTCCCGGACGCTAAGGACAACAGGCGTATCGCCTGAATTTCTTCTGGAGTCTCCATTGATAGCCAATCTCTACAAAGATCATATTAGCCACCTGGTTCAGCTTTACAGTCGCGGCATGGAGGTTCTGCAACAAGCGGGGATCGATGCTGACGGTGTGTTGCTGCACAGTGGTGTAGAACAGTATTACTACAGCGATGACCGGGGGATCAGCTTTCAAGCCTATGGGCACTTTCTGCACTGGTTGTCAGTCAATCGCCCAGATCAATTTCTATTAATCCAGCCCAATGAAGCGCCCTGCTACTACCAGATTGTGCCAGAAGACTTTTGGTATGAGCAAGATAGTCAAATGGACCCGCTGTGGCATGACAATTTCAAGCTAGAAAGACTGGGCAGTGCTGCTGAACTAAAGAACAGATTGCCTACTGGACGTTTTGTGTATTGCGGTGAAGCCGACACTTTTGCTGCTGGCCTGGGCGTGAACTCTGAGTTGATCAATCCGCGCGTGCTGCTGAATTTTCTCGATTTCAACCGAGCTTACAAAACAGAGTATGAACTGGCGCAATTGCGAGAAGCCAATCGATTAGGGTTGTTAGGTCATGATGCAGCGAGAGAGTGTTTCCTGGCTGGCGGTAGCGAGTATGACATTCACATGAGCTATCTGGGTGCCTGCAAACTGTTGGAAGACGAGACACCTTATACCAATATTGTGGCGTTGGATGAGAAGTCGGCCATTCTGCATTATCAGAACAAGCGGCGAGTACCGGCGACATCCAGTCAGGTGCTGCTAATTGATGCCGGTTATCGGGTACGCGGCTATGGCTCCGACATCACTCGTACCACTGCCAGGGACTCGGCCCATCCTGTATTTGTTTCCTTATTGCAGGGAATGGAAGCCATCGAGCAGGAACTGGTTGCCGAAGTACAACCCGACAAGTCATACGTTGATATTCATCTTTCTGCTCTGCGCAAGATTGGGCGACTACTACTGGATCTTGAAATTTGCAAAGGCTTGCTGGAGGAGCTGGAAGCTCATCTAGTCCCTCAACTATTCATGCCCCATGGCGTAGGTCACTTGTTAGGTATTTATGTGCACGACTCGGGTGGGCATCTGCAAGATGAACAAGGCACAGTGCTGTCCCCACCCGCGCACTCACCTATGTTACGTAACACCCGACTCATGAAGGAGAACATGGTGTTCACTATTGAGCCTGGCTGCTATTTCATTCCGCTGTTGTTAGAACC
>JAKSCP010000229.1 GCA_022360535.1 Pseudomonadales bacterium
CACTGGCGCAGATGAGGAGAGCGATATTGGGACGAGTAGTGTTAGCACTGAATGCAATTTCTCCAGCTTTATTAGAACCCATTTCGATCACGGCAAACTCATGCTGCTTTTCTAGACGCAACAAGGTTAAAGGGACGCCGATGGTGTTGTTTAGATTCGCGCTGGTTGCCAGGGTAGGAGCCCGTTCAGCAAGAATGCTGCCAGCCATTTCCTTTACCGTCGTTTTACCTTGGCTTCCAGTGAGAGCGATCACCACGGCAGTGCTTTTTTGACGGTTGAAGGTGGCGATTTCCCCTAGCGCAAGATGAGAATCTTTAACGACGAGCTGGGGTGTCGCTGTTTCAGAGGCTCGTTCGACCACTAGAGCGCTGGCACCCGCTTCAATAGCAGCAGAGACGAAGTCGTGGCCATCGAATCGCTCACCCCTCAAAGCCAGGTAAGCCTCCCCTGGTTCCAGAGTGCGCGTATCTATGGAGACATTCGAAATCATGACATCATCACCAATCAGTTCTGCTCCCAACTCCTGTGCAAGTTCAGCAATTGATATTGATCCGATCAAAGTACCACCTAAACCTACTTCGTTATGCCTGGCGAGCCTTCATCGCCAACCTAACCTGATTCGCATCACTAAAAATCTGCCTGACACCGTTCACTTCCTGATAAGTTTCGTGTCCTTTACCAGCAATCAACACCACATCTCCGTGTTTAGCCTGCGCTATTGCCAAATTGATTGCCGTGGCTCTATCTCGCTCGATCATCGCAGCGGTTTTATCAGCCATTCCACTCAATATGTGCTCAATGATTAGGTCACCTTGTTCATTGCGAGGATTGTCATCAGTTAGAATCAATCGATCCGCAAATTTTTCTGCTATCTCACCCATGAGCGGTCGCTTCCCTTTATCGCGATTACCTCCGCAGCCGAATACACACCAGATCTGGCCATCGAAATGATCTCGCAAAGCAACCAATGCACTCCGCAGACCATCTGGAGTATGGGCATAGTCCACAACTGCCGTGATGTCATTATCTTCTCCGACAATCTCCATGCGCCCGGTAACTGGGTTCAGCTCAGATATTTTTTCGCAAAGCGTCTCAATAGAAAGTTCACAATGTCGAGGCAAATAAGTAAGCGCACCGGCCACCACTGCTAAAACGTTGCTAAAGTTAAAGTAACCCAGTAGCTGCCCACTGATGGTTCCAGTTCCAATTGGTGTATTGATCCGCGCCTCAAATCCGCGACGTGTTAACGCGAAAGATTCGGCGTGCACTGTCGCGATTTTGTTTTTGGTACTGTAAGTGAGAACTTCGACATCGCTACTTATGGCGTTGATCATTGAAAGTGCATATTGATCATCCAGGTTGACCACCGCGCACTTCAAATCAGGCATGGTGAAGAGCTTGCGCTTATTCGCGGCATACGCTTCCATGCTCTCGTGATAATCCAGGTGGTCCCGTGTGAGATTGGTAAAGATGGCCGTATCAAAACGCACCGCCGCGACGCGCTTCTGGTGCAGGCCTACTGAAGAAACCTCCATCGCAACCGGCTCTATCTGCTCATGATGCATTTCAGCCAACGCCATCTGTGTGAACACTGCATCCGGTGTAGTCAGTTGGGTTTCTTTGATTTCACCGAAAATGCCATACCCGAGGGTTCCCATTACCCCACATCGGAAACCAAAACTATTAAAGAGTTGCGCGATGAACTGGCTGCAGCTGGTTTTTCCGTTAGTACCGGTGATACCAATTACTGACAGAGCATTAGTTGGCCTGCCATAGAAACGCGCTGCGATTTCACTGGTCTTTGCCGCCAGATTATCGACTGCGACAATGGGCACGCCGTTTCTGGCCTGAATCCCATGCCAACCTGAACCAGATTCTGCCAACACCGCACTGACACCAGCTTTCAATGCGTCATCGATGTAGTCGCGGGCATCATGATTGCGCCCAAAGCAGGCGATAAACAAATCACCTTTCTGCAGTTGTCTGCTATCAATCTGAATTCCATGAACCACAGTCTGCAGAGAGTCTTTTTCCTGCTCTGAGCAGCGCACCAAACCATCGATTAGATCGAATAGATTTGCGTCGTTATGTATTTTTTCTGCCGTATTCATCACTAGTCAGTTGAAGTTGCAATCAGCTGTTGTTCCGGCACCTGATCAGGTGGAATGTTCAAAATTCGCATGCTACCCGCGGCAATTTCCGAAAACACAGGAGCTGCCACTTGCCCTCCGTAATGTTCCTCACCCTTGGGCTCGTTAATCACTACAACCACGACGATTTTCGGATTGGAAGCTGGCACCATGCCAGCAAACAAGGAGTTATGCAGATCATCTTCGTATCCAAACTCACCTACCACATGTGCGGTGCCTGTCTTACCCGCAACCTGATAGAAGGGAATATTCGCTTCTACGGCCGATCCACCGCGTCGTCTGTCAACAACGGTCTCCAGCATTTCGCGCACTCGAGTGGCGATTTCAGGACTCACTACTTGTTCGCGGGGTAACTCGCTGAGGGTTGCCTGATCCAGCCTTAATAGAGAGACAGGTTTTTGAATCCCACCATCAGCTATAACGGAGTAGGCGCGCGCGATGTGTAAGGCCGAAGCTGACAATCCATAGCCATAGGAAAGAGTCGCGGTTTCAATTCTGCTCCAACGCCTTGGATTGGGTAGCACGCCTCCACGCTCTCCAGGAAATCCAGTCCCGATGACTTCTCCGAAACCAACTCGTTGCAGCACATCTCGAATAGGTTCGGGACCAATTTCGAAGGCAACTTTACTGGTTCCAATGTTGCTGGACTTGGTAATCACTGTTTCCAGTGTCAAAGTTCCGTAATTGAAAAGGTCCTTTACTTCGTTTGGACCAACCATCATCCACCCTGGACCCGTTTCGATGATGGTGTCTGGTTGAAACACACCAGATTCCAAGGCAGCAATAATGGTAAAAGGTTTTATGGTAGAACCCGGCTCATAAACGTCGGTGATCGCGCGA
>JAKSCP010000442.1 GCA_022360535.1 Pseudomonadales bacterium
ATCTCCATATCCTCATCCAATGCTGCCGCAGAATTTACGGCTGATACTCACCCTGTGATTGGCATGTATGGGGGCTTTCGATCTGCCAGACCGATGACCGTATTCCGCTTGCAGGGAACAGAATTGCAGGAAGGCGACACAATCACGATTACTTATGGGGATCGTTCACAAGGCAGCCCTGGCTATCGCATGCAGAACTTCTCCAATGATCGTGCGGCTTTTCCGCTGTTCGTTGATCTGGACGGCAGTGATCGCTTTATGACCCTGCCTATTCAACAGATTCAGGTATCTGGCACCGAGGTAGCAGGCGTGCATGGATTCGCTCCTTCGGTAGTAGATATGAATGAAGAATTCACTCTGGCCATTCGTTTTCAGGATCGCTTTGCCAATCTTGCACTACCGCCCTTCCCTGCGCTTGAGATTCTGCTCAATGGCGAACCGTTCCAGACACTTGGCGAAATTACTGAAGGAGTAACACTGGTTGAGGGACTGAGTCTGGACGCACCAGGTGTTTATCGTTTTAGTTTCCGGGCTGGTGAGATGGAGGGCGTGGCTAATCCAATCTTAGTAGAGATCGCTCCAGAGAATCGCATCTACTGGGGCGATACTCACGGCCACTCCGGTATGGCCGAAGGCGCCGGCACTGCCGACGGCTTCATGCGGTTTGCCCGCGATGAGGCGCGACTGGATTACGTCACTCATTCAGAACATGACATCTGGCTGGATGATGGCGAATGGCAGGAGTTACAGGACAACATTGCTGAGTTTCATGAAGATGGTGTGTTTATTCCATTTCTTGGGTATGAGTGGTCGCAATCCACCACGTTGGGAGGCCACCACAATGTTTTATTCCGTACCCCAACAGAGCGCAAACGAATCCCAAGACAGGAATACCCCACTCTTTCCAGCCTGTATCTAGGCTTGCGCAACAATCACGACCCGTCCGATGTGGTCATCATTCCTCACGCCCATCAGGCGGGCGAATACCGACAAAGCGATCCGGGTATGGAACATCTGATTGAAATCATGTCCGGCCATGGCACCTTCGAATGGTTTGGCCGCATGTATCTGAAGCACGGGCATCGCGTAGGCTTTATTGCGGCTTCCGACGATCATCTTGGTCATCCTGGCTACTCAGCTCCGCGCGGTGGTGGTATCGCCCAGCGCGGTGGTCTTGGCGCATTAATCGCGCCAGAGAAAACCACCGATGCCCTGTTCGATGCAATGAAGTCATTACACACCTACGCCACGACTGGTGACCGCATCATTCTGCGAACCGAAGTGAACGATGCACCTATGGGGAGCAGCGCGGAGTTCGCCAATCAACGAACTATCAGTGGACGAGTTATTGGTACAGCGCCAATTGACAACATCACGATCGTCAAGAATGAGGAAGAAATCTGGTCCGAAGAATTCTACACTGCAGTCACCGAATCAGATGGCCCGACCAAACTGCAACTGAGTTTCTATTCCGATTCTGATCCTTACCATCCTCGAGACAACCCCCGGGGCTGGCGAGTATGGCGGGGCACTCTGGAAATCAGAAATGCGACGTTACTTGATGCGTCAGCTACAGATCATGTAAACCCAGACCAGCAATTCTTACGAGTTTCTGAAAGCAATCCCAATGTGCTGACTTTCAGCTCGCAAACTCGGGGGGATAACTCTTCCATAGACTTAGTGTTAGAGGACATTGGCCCAAATGCTGAAGTCATAGTCAATCTGCAAGAAGCTAATGAACGTGGTGGCGCACCTCAACTATTTCGCCGTCACAACAGAATTCGGGCATGGAATGTGAGCTTCGCCCTGGCAGAGATGGGTGCAGGCATGATGGAAGCTTCCCGTCGTTCCCAGGCCTGGACCGACAAGATCATACTGCGCCGGGTTGTGGAAGAGGGAGTGCTGGAGACTGATTTCGAGTTTGTCGACATCGATAATCCACGTCAGGGCGACTACTACTATGTGCGTGTGAAGCAAGCCAACGATGCTTACGCCTGGTCCAGTCCGGTGTGGATAGGTGGATTCGGTATGTCAGAACCCCAGGCATCCCCATAGCTATGTTTAGATTCATTCTCACCCGAGCAAGTCTGTTAGCTTCCGTTTGCATGTTGGTCGCCTGTGGCGAAGAGTCGGAACTTGCCCCCTTTACCAGTGACGGCTGCTCCCTGTTCCCAGACGCTTCCGTTATCACTTCCCAGGACTGGTGCTCTTGTTGCTTCGAGCATGACATCGCCTATTGGAAAGGCGGCACCGGAGAAGAGCGAGAAGCAGCAGACGCTGCACTCAGGGACTGTGTGGCACAACGCACGGGTAACTCCGTGCTGGCTGAAGTGATGTATGAAGGTGTGCGCTTTGGTGGTAGCCCTTACTTTTACAATTGGTACCGATGGGGTTATGGCTGGGGTTACGAACGTCAATATCAAGAGTTGACCAGAGAGGAATCGGCGCTGGCCGACCTGATGTTGGAAGAGTTTTTCGAAGAGAGTCCGGCCGGCGTGTGTGCAATCTGACTAGGTGATACCTAGGTCGTAACTACAGGCAGTTTACTCGGGAGTCCCCACTCCGCCCAGGATCCGTCATATACCGACAGATTACGATAGCCTGCTTCCCAGGCCGCCAGTGTTAACACGCAGGCTGTGATGCCGGACCCGCAACTGGTAATTAGCTTCTGATTGTCATCTACCAGATCTTTGAATAGCGCAACCAGTTCATCCACTGATCTAACCTTCGTTTCATCAACGACTTTCCTTACAGGTAAGCTCCTGGCATTAGGCATATGCCCTTCACGCACGCCAGGCCGAGGCTCTGGTTCAAGACCTTTGAAGCGACCTTCAGAACGGGCATCCAGTATTCGCACGGAAGGGTCGTCCAAAGCAGCGAGCACTACTTCAAAATCACAGAACAAAGACTCATCTTCCGCAGCAACAAAATTTCCGTCATTGGAATTAGCGGCAAAGGCATCAGCCACACCCTGCCCGGCCTCAATCCATGCTGGCAGACCTCCATCCAATACAAAAACCTGTTCGTGCCCCATGGACCTGAACATCCACCAGGCCCGTGGGCTGGCGTAGATTCCCACATCGTCATAGACCACGATGAGACTATCCCGATTGATTCCGATCTCGCACACCTTTTCCTGAAACAGCTCAGCACTTGGCATCATGTGAGGTAAGGAGCTATTGGGTTTGCACACTTCCTTGTCGTAGTCGAAACGTCTGGCGCCGGGGACAGCAGAGAAATTACCATTGCTGTTGATGGAAACGAACCCTGGCACTACAGGGGGTACTGAGGCGTCGAGGACGACGAGATTTGGCTGGCCAATTTTTTCGGCAAGCCAGTCAACAGAAACCAGAGCTGAGGCTTGGGAAGAGTGGGTCGAAGCTGAGCTACTCACTAAACAGTCCTTTGCAGTTCTTACAATGAATCCTTACAGCCTTTCCTGAAACTCGCGCAGTTTCGATTTGAGTTTCTCGGTGTTCTCTGGCCCCATGCGAATGAGTTGCTTATGGACTTCCTGCAAATTCTCGATACTGGCATCGGCATAGAGGTACATCACCGAAGGTTTCACCAATTGGAACGGTCCTTCGATGTCGGTTGTTTCCAGCACATTGTTTATCGCCCGCTCCAGTGTTTCATCGAAACTGGTATCGCGGAAACCTATCTCTGCATACGCCTGTTGGAATAGCGGAGACAGTAATCGGTACAACGCCATGGCCGCATCCGTATCCAATGCGACAAAAGTATCCACCACGCTATCGAAGCGCGAGTGCGCTACATCTTCCATTACAAAGAGATTTTCATCGATGTTACGCACCGGCATTTCCTGGCCCAATGGTTTGTAGGGCAGCCCGGTTTGAGGAAAGTCGCCGCGGCTGATGTTTTCCACGAACACCACAAACTTACGTACTATTTGATCTTCTGCTAATAGACTGACCACGGCAGCGCCGTTGGTTAACCCACGTAGTTCAGTGAAGACAAATCCGTCGCTGGCATTAAGAGATGGAAGTTGAATACTGGGCCCTGCGGTTTCTTCAACTATCGCTGGTTCCGGCTCCTCCACTACAACTTCTACAGGCGCTTCGGCAATCGTGGGCTCTGCAGCCTGAGGCGGTGGTTCCTGTTGTGGCTGAATACGAATCTGCGGTAGCACGCTATTCACTGGCCTGCTCGTTGGTGTTTCCGATTCTTCCTGGGGAGTCGGCTCCACAGGCGGCGCAATCACGACAGTGGTGGTACCTTCAGGGGAATCCCAGGTAGCAGCCAGATAGACCAGCGCCAATAAACTAAGCACCGCTACGCTGATGATGGTGAGAAGGCCTGTTTTCGACATGATGGGGTCTGTATCCGAGCGACTATATAAGGAAAGAAGAATAGACGGACAATTCTGGCACAGGCAATTGTCGGCCTCAACAAACTACGAAGCGCTGTAACCACCTATCTTATTTAGACGCCTTTGCCTGGTAAAAGTTTTAATTGAGCACTGAATTCGACGTTGCCACGAAGTAAGGCAGGGATGCCGCCATTTGCGCAGCAAATAAGAGGGTGAGAGCAAGCGTTTTCGAAGCGCTAGCTTCGAGCGCAGCTAGAACGACTGCGAGCTACGCTCGCTGGCTGGGCCGCGCTTTTGCGCTGCTAAAACCAAAACCGGTGCTCGTGCTCCTTAAGCCAATCGACGTAGTATTCGTAGCTGGGACAAATGGATTTCACCAGATTCCAGTAGCTGCGCGAGTGGTCCATATGCACCAGATGGCACACTTC